>JASLDA010000008.1 GCA_030151745.1 Chitinophagaceae bacterium
GGGAAATTTCAGGTCTTCCCGAGTCCCGAACACCGAACGGCTGATGGGATAGATGGACCCCAGCACCGGCAGCGGCAGGTAGAGATTCTTCCGCATATCCGTAAAGGGGAAGATGTGCTGCTTCAGGGTATAGTAACCTCCATGCACGCCGTTGCTCTTGAACGGATGGTGCACGGCGAAGATCAGCAGCTTCCGGTAGTTGCGGGTCACGATATCCTGCAGCTCGCCGAGCAGCTCTTCCCGGGTTTTCGTCGGGCAGTCGCTCCCGATGCCCGGCTTGAACTGGGGATGCAGCCACCATTGCGTGTTCACGATCACCAGCACCATATCGTTGCCGAGTTGAATTTCCTCCGGCCCCGGGCAGCCGTCCCGGGGAAGGAACTTCAGGTTGTTCTTTCCTCTCGATTCGATATAGCGTTCCTGCCGGATCGCGGCATCGTAGCCGCCGGGATTGCTGTTCATCCAATCGTGGTTCCCGGGGATGAAATACACCATGCCCGGACCATGATCGGCGATATTGATCTGCGAGTCGAGCACGGCGCGGGCGGCGGCGTACTCACGATACTGCTCGTGCGGCAGTCCGTGGCGGTACAGGTTGTCGCCCAGAAATATGACCGTCGTTTTTTTATCGAGCTTCTCATGGCGCTCCACGGCCTCCACCACGGTATGGTGGCCGTTCGCGGCAAGCGCGCCGGCGTCGCCGATGAGCACGATACGGGCTACTACGGAATCCTCCGAAATCGCCAGGGCGATTTCAGGACAAAGGAGCGGGAGCAGAATCAGCAGGTGTCGGAACGACATAGATCAGCGGGGCTGCTTGTAAGGAATGATAAGAATGTTCGCGGCGCCCTCTTTATGGGATTCGTTGGAGATGTAAAGCGTCCGGTCTGAACCGATGGCGATGCCCTCCGGCTGCTTGTAGAGCCGGGAGGCCAGGGGGTAGGCCTGCTGCACCTCGCCGTTGATGTCCGTAATGACAAGCAGGCTGTTGACTGCCGAGAGCAGCATGAGCCGCCCGGTGAAGGGGTTGATCGCAGCGGCGGACGGCTTGAACTTGATCGAATGCATGCCGACGATCCCGGCGATATGCTTCGCATCGATCTGGAAGGGATCCTGCACGAAGGTTTTGGTGTCGAGCCGGAAGCCGAAGGTGCTCAGGTGCTTCTTGCGGTCGGCCTCGCAGTCCTTGCAGATAAGCATGAGCATGTTCCGCGAGGAGTCGAAATAGATGGATTCGAACTCGTTCCCCTTCTCCGGCGCGGGGTAGACGGTGGTTTGGATATTGAGAGGATCGCTGATATCCGCGGCAAAGATGGTCCCGTCGCTGCGCAGCACGTAGAAGATGCCGCCCACCATTTCGAGATCTTCAAAATCGCCGTGCCCGGCAAACTTCCAGCGGAGGATCTTCTCGGGATGATTCGGGAAGATCTTGTACAGAAAGCCCTGCTCGTCCTCGATGGCGAAGAGGCTGGTGTCCTTCGCGTAATAAAACAGCCCGGAAATCTCATTCAGCACGGTGGGCAGCTCCATGACTTTCGGGTGCTCCAGGTCATAGCCCTCCGAGTTGCCGACGATGCTGGACGCCCGGGGCCCGCAGGAAAGGAGGCAGCCAAGCGCAATCAGGCCGGCTGCAAGCTGAAATAAGAGTCGATACATCCTACTGTAAAGCCTGGCTCAGGCTCCGTAGAATCGCTATACAAAGGAACTGCCAGCCCGCCCGCCCCCCGGGAGGGGCTGGTCCGGATCCGGGCCTTGGGAAAATTCTTCTACACTTAACTTGAATACGGCATACATTGAGGGCCGGCCGGCTGGCGGTCCCGGCCGGGTCCGGGAGCCGGCCCTACCGTGAAATTCACTGTGTTAAACCACTGCAAAATAAAATTCGGGAACCAACACATACTCCGTGCATTCTGTCTCTTTCTCCGCTAAACACAGTAATTTCACCCACACCTTTATGATGAAAAAAGCACTTCTACTAGCTACCCTGTTTTGCGGTATAGCCGGCTTCGCACAGGCTAAGGATGGCTACAAAGTCACGGTCAAGTTCACCGACCTGAAGCTGAAGGACAGCATGGTCTACCTGGCCCATTACTTTGGAACGCCGCTGCCCAAAATCTACAAAGCGGATTCTGCGATATTCGACAAGAATAACGTCGCGACCTTCGAGAGCAAGGAGCCGGAGATCGGGGGCATCTACATCATCCTCCTGTCCGATCATAAAACCTACTTCGAGTTCCTGCTCAGCAACGGCGACGAGATGAGCATCACGGCCAGCAGCAAGGGCCTGCCGACCGACGTGCAGTTCAAGGGCTCTCCGGAAAACGAGCGCTTCGTGGCCTACCAGAAATACCTCCAGGATTTCGCGATCAAGCAAAACAAGCTGCAGGCCGACATGGCCGGAGCCAAGACCGCAGCGGACACCGCGGCGATCCGGGGCAAGGCCGCAGCCATGGGCAAGGAGCTGATGAGCTACCGCACGGACTACATGGAGAAATACCCGAACACCCTGCTTGCCGACGTATTCGGGGCGCTTTGGATCCCGACCGTCCCGGAAGGCAAGCACCTGAAGCCCGACGGCTCGGTGGACAGCAGCTTCCCCTACAAATACTACAAGGCCCACTACTGGGATAAGTTCAATTTCAAGGATAACCGCCTCGTGCAGACGCCGATCTACGAAGCCAAGATCGACGAGTATTTCAATAAGCTCGTTCTTCCGCTGATAGACAGCATGAAGTACGAGTCCGATCTGATCCTGGAACGCAGCCGTGGCTCCAAGGACTTGTTCAAGTACAATCTCTGGTGGCTGACCCGCAACGCGGAGAACAGCAAGATCATGGGCATGGATGAGCTTTTCGTCTATCTCGTGGAAAAATATTACATGAAGGGAGATGCCTATTGGCTGAGCCACGAAGACCTGCAGAAGTATATCGAGCGCGCCCAGAAGATCGCCCCGAACGTGATCGGGAACATCGCGCCGGAAATCAATATGCAGGATATCAACGGCAAGAAGATCCCCCTGTCCTCCGTCAAGTCGAAATACACGCTCGTCATATTCTGGACCCCTTCCTGTGGCCATTGCCAGCAGATGGTGCCGAAGGTGGACAGCGCATACCGCGCGAGCCTGAAGGCGAAAGGCGTGAAGGTCTACGCGATCCGCACCGAGGACGATCCCCAGGAATGGCAGGACTTCATCAAGAAGCATAACCTGCAGGACTGGATCAATGTCTACGACCCGGACAGGACTTCGGATTTCCGCAGCAAGTACGACGTTTACA
>JASLDA010000036.1 GCA_030151745.1 Chitinophagaceae bacterium
TGGCGGTTGATGTACTTATCCGTATACAGGCTCAGCGATGAACCGGCCTGCTCGAAGCCGGCCCAGAAGAAGATCACGAACGCCGTCAGGATGAAGATCACGGTCATGCGCTGGCGATCTTCCTTGGTAACCGGGCGAACCGTAGGAGCCGTCGTGTTCGCCTCAAACGCGAAACCGGCGTTCGGCGTGGTGCGGGCCGGGGAGGCTCCGATATCGCCGAGGTATTTCTTCGCCATGGAATTAAATATGATCTGCCCGAGCAGCATGCCGAGGCCGGCCACGAGGAAGCCGTATTTATATCCATAGGTGATGATGGCACCGCTTGCGTCGCGGACGGCGAAGAGCTTATCGGAGAAGAAGCCTACGACCAGCGGCGCGATAAAGGCGCCGATATTGATGCCCATGTAGAAAATGCTGAACGCGGAGTCCCGGCGCGGATCGTTTGCCGGGTACAGGCGACCGACCAGCGTGGAGATATTCGGCTTGAAGAAGCCGTTCCCGATAATCAGCAGGAGAAGCCCGAGGTAAAGTCCCGTCGTGTTGTTGATGGAAAACAAAGCCAGCTGTCCGCACATCATGGTAAGACCGCCGATAGTGATCGCCTTGCGCTGGCCCAGATACCGGTCGGCAAGCCAGCCGCCGATCAGCGGTGTGAAATATACAAAGCCGGTGAAGAAGCCGTAGATCAGGGAAGCTGTGCTTTCATCCATTGCAAGGCCGCCGGCCAGGAGCGTCTTCGTCAGGTACAGGATCAGGATACCCCGCATGCCGTAGTAGGAGAAGCGCTCCCAGAGTTCGGTGAAGAACAGCAGGTACAGTCCTTTCGGATGACCTTTCTGCACGACGGGCGTCTCCAGCAATTCGGAGGTGGGTCTGTCGGAGGTCGCACCGAGCACTTCCTCGCGTTCTTGCTCTTTAAAATTTGCCATGAATAGTCGAAGCCGGAGGCTTTTAGGATATGATTTTGGCGGACAAGATAGAAGTTTTTCCCGCCCGTTCGTATTCCGGGCGGAGAATATCCCCTGATCAGCGGGATTCCGGCCGGGTGCCGGCGCAATTTCCGGGGGCCCGCTCCGGCCGAACTCCGTTTCTTTGCGCCAGCTATGGCCACTGCATCTTTCCATATCCTCCTGCTCGGCACCGGCGGCCGCGAAAGCGCCCTTGCCTGGAAACTCTCCAAAAGCCCGCTCTGCAAACAGCTTTATATAGCTTCCGGCAACGGCGGCACCTCGGCCTGGGGGGAGAATGTCTCCCTGTCCCCCATGGATTTCGATGCCGTCAAGGCATTCTGCCTGAAGCACCAGATCGATATCCTCGTGCCGGGACCGGAAGATCCTTTGGTGGCCGGCCTCTGGGACGCGATCAAGAGCGACGAGGCGACGAAGCATATCATCGTGGCGGGGCCCTCGAAGGAAGGCGCCCAGCTCGAGGGCAGCAAGGCCTTCTCCAAGAAGTTCATGCAGCGCCATAATATCCCGACCGCAGCATACCGGGAGTTCGACGCAGCTTCATTCGACGAGGGCATGGAATATCTCGCCGGCCACCCGCTCCCGGTCGTCATCAAGGCAGACGGGCTCGCCGCGGGAAAAGGCGTGATCATCGCCCAGACGAATGCCGAAGCGCAGGACGCCTTCCGCAGCATGATCCAGGACGGGCAATTCGGCGCGGCCGGCAGCAAGGTGGTCATCGAGCAGTTCCTGACCGGCATCGAGCTCTCCGTATTCGTGCTGAGCGACGGCGAAAGCTATGTGCTGCTGCCCGAAGCAAAAGATTACAAGCGCATCGGCGAGGGCGATACCGGCCTGAACACCGGCGGTATGGGCGCCATTTCCCCGGTGCCGTTCGCGGACGTGACGTTCATGCAGAAGGTCACCCAGCGCATCATCAACCCGACGGTGCGCGGACTTTCGCTCGAGAACATCACCTACCAGGGCTTCATCTTCTTCGGACTCATCAATGTCGACGGCGAGCCGTACGTTATCGAATACAACTGCCGCATGGGCGACCCGGAGACGGAAGTCGTCATGCCGCGCCTGGAAGATGACCTGGTACACCTGATCGTGGACATGGATGCGATGCGCCTGAACGAGCGCGAAGCCAAGCACAGCAGCTATGCCGCCTGCACCGTGATGCTCGTCAGCGGCGGCTACCCCGGCGATTATGAAAAAGGAAAGGTGATCGAAGGCCTGCAGCGGGTGGACGACCGCAGCGTGGTCTTCCACGCCGGCACGAAAGCGGCAGGCGACGAGGTTCGGACCAGCGGCGGACGGGTGCTGGCCGTCACCTCGGTGGCCGACAGCCTGGAAGAAGCGCTTACAAATTCTTACGAGAACGCAGAGAAGATCTCTTTCGACGGGATGTACTACAGGCGGGATATTGGGTGGGAATTCAAGTAGGATTTGTGAATTTGTGAATTGGTGAATTAGTCAATTAGCCAATTAGTCAATTGGGCTGGGAAAATGATTGGGGCCGGGAGAATATGCTACTATACTTCCTGGCAGTCGCGATGCCTTAACCACATGAATCTCGCATAATCAGAAGGCCGGTTCCGCGATGGAACCGGCCTTCTGATTTTACCGTAAGGTCATTGCCCTTTTCAAGCAATGCAACCAGATTCTCAAAACCCAACGACTATACGCATGCTAAGTGCATTGGCTAATTGACGAATCGGCTAATTGACTAATTATCATAAGGTTTCCTTCAACCACCCGAAGAACTCCCGCTGCCAGAGAATGGCGTTCTGGGGGTGCAGCACCCAGTGGTTTTCGTTGGGAAGGTAAAGCAGCTTGCTCTTGATGCCCTGCAGCTGGGCGGCCTGGAAGGCCTGCAGGCCCTGCTCGATAGGCACGCGGAAGTCGATGCCGCCCTGCACGACCATGATCGGGGCGTTCCACTTTGAAACGAAGTTCGAGGGGTTGAAGTCGGTATAAGCTTTCAGCGTCGGCTTCTTCCAGTAGGGGCCGCCCGCGTCCCAGTTCATGAACCAGAGCTCCTCGGTGGTGCCGTACATGCTGCGCGTATCGAAGACGCCGTCGTGCGCGATAAAGCTCTTGAAGCGTTTGCCGTGCATGCCGGCCAGCATGAATACGCTGTAGCCGCCATAGCTCGCGCCCACGCAGCCCAGGCGCTGCTTGTCTACGTAAGGCTCGTTCGCCACGTCGTCGATCGCGGCCAGGTAATCGCGCATCGGCTGACCGCCCCAGTCGCCGGAGATGGCCTCGTTCCATTCCACGCCCCAGCCCGGCATGCCGCGGCGGTTAGGCGCCACGACGATATATCCCTGGGCGGCCATCAGCGCGAAGTTCCAGCGGAAGCTGTAGAACTGCGTCAGCGCGCTCTGCGGGCCGCCCTGGCAATACAGCAGCGTGGGATATTGCTTTTTCGGGTCGAAATCAGGCGGGTAGATCACCCAGACGCCCATCTGCCGGTTGTCGCTGGTGCGCACCATGCGCAGCTTGGTTTCGCTGGGAACGATCTTCGCGTATGCCGCTTCGTTCTCCCGGGTAAGAGGGCGCATAGCCGCGGTTTCAGGGTCGACGGCCCATATTTCCGCGGCCGTGTTCATGTCGGTGCGGGTCACGATGACTTCGCCGTTATAGGCCTGTCCGGCGACGCCGGCGATATCGAAGTGTCCGTCCGTGATCTTGCGGGGCTGGGGCTGGATGCGCGCGGCGAGATTCGCCGGCACCATCACCTCGTACAGCTGCTCGGTTCCGCGCCAGGGCGCGTTGAAGAAGATTTTATCGGAATGCCGGCCCCAGGTGAAGCCGCTGACGGTACCGTCCCAGCCGGCGGTAAGGTTCATCTTCATCATCGCACGGGTACCGATGTCCATGACGACGATGTCGTTCTTGTCGCTCTCGTACCCGTCCCGGCGCATGGAGGTCCAGGCGATGCGGCGGCCATCCGGGGAGAAGCTGGGGGCCACGTCGTAGCCCATCATGCCTGCGGTCCAGTTGATGGTCTCGTGCGTGCTGAGATCGTAATGGTAGAGATCGGTATTGGTGCTGGTGGCGTATGCAGTCCCGAACTTTTTCTTGCAGACGTACACCAGGCCTTTACTGTCCGGCGTCCATACGAAGTCCTCCGCGCCGCCGAAAGGCTTCTGGGGGGCATCGTAGGGCTCCCCCGGCATGATATCCTTCGCCTCGCCCTTGCGGCCCAGGGGGGCTACGAAGATGTGATTGTACTTGCCGTCCTCCCACTCGTCCCAGTGCCGGTCGTTCAGGTCGCGGAAGACCTTGCCGGTCGTCTTGGGCAGGTCCGGATAGAGGTCCGCGCCGTCCATGGGCTTCACCAGCACTTCCTTCACGAAGGCGATGTACTGGCCGTCGGGGGAGATGCGCACGTCGCCGGCGCCTTTCAGGCCTTCATAGGCCGGGTTCCAGAGATCGCCGCGGTTGGCGCTGCGGTAGAGATTGCCATCCTTGGTAGCCCACCAGGTCGTGCCGTCGCGCTGTACGATCGTGTAGCCGTCCCCGGTCTTCGATTCTGCAGCGGTGCCCGCCGCCAGCGGCATGCGGTAATGCGTGGTCTTGCGCTTTTCCGTTTTCCAGTCGGTGTAGGAGACACCGTAATACAGCGTCTTGCCGGATTCGCTGAGTCCTTCCACGGACACGCGGCCCAGGCTCCAGAGCATTTCCGGGGTCAGGCGCTCCTGTGCGCTCAGGCTGCCGCCCAGCAGCAGGGAGGCTAGTAAGAGTCGGGATTTCATGCAGACAAAATAAACGAACTGAAGCGGAGTGAGAGGGGGAATTATTGGGGCAGTTGCCTACGGCGTGTTCGATCTGTGAATTTGCAAATTTGTGAATTCGCGAATTCGTAAATGCCCCATGCATCGCGAGGCTTGGCTCCCGTCTTAATTTATTACCGCAATGCATTCATGACCCATGGACCAACCGGCCCCCGACCCTCATTCGCGAATTCACTAATTCGCGAATCAGCTCCCTATCGCCTCCGCTTCGGGTCGTCGAAATCGATCTGCTGTTCCCAGCCGGCTTTGAGCATGACCTGCTGCGCATAGGGAATCACCAGCTCCGGCTGCCGGTGCCGGAACAGGTCCCCCGGGTCCCAGACGCCGTTGCGGTTGCTGTCGACGATGATGCGCATGTTGTAAGTTCCTGCTTCAAGCCGGGGAAAGTTCAGCATGGTGTCCCGCACCGGCCGGCTGTATATGGTGTCCGATTCACGGCGCAGCTGGAAGATGTACTGCGTGCCGTAAAAACGCGAAGGGAGGTGGATGGCGAGCTTGCCGTAGTCTTCATCCCTGCGGGTGCGGAAGCTGTACCGGCCCGGCAGCAGATCGGCCCCGGTGCTGTCCTTGGCAAAACCTTTCTGCAGCCTCAGGGTATAGACGGCATCCTCGCGCCAGCGGACCTGCAGCTTATAGCGCAGCCCGCCGGTATCGGCCTCGATCCGGAAAGGCTCCTCTACGCTGGCACCTGCGCTGTCCACGCTGAGATAGATCTTCTCCTTGTTCAGGGGGGCGGACGGCCGGCGGCCGAGCTCGATCTCCAGCGGCTTCGCGATATTCTGGGTACGGCGCCTTATATCGTTTGTATCAGCAAGTACGAGGTAGCCGCCCGGGGGTACCCCGCCCTCGCCGGTGCGGGAGCGCCCGAACGTACGGCCCGGCCCGGGACTCTCGGATTCCGCCGCCGCGGCGAGGGTATCGGCACCGGCCTCCTGGAAGCTGCGCAGGCGTATAGGCGGCATTAGCGTATCGCCGGGACGGACGAGCGAGTCCAGGAAGCCGATCCATTCTTTCCCGCCGTCGAAGGTCAGGTTGCCATTGCCGTCGTGGAGCGCATATATCCTGAAGCGGCGGGCGGGCAGCCCCAGGAAGCGGAATTGCCCGGAAGCGTCGACATGCGTTACATATGCGGGCTTGCGGCGCACCACGGCGCTGTCGCCGGCGGCCGCAGGGTACAGCAGCACAAAGGCGGCCGTATCGGGGAGCCCCGTACTGCCGTCGATCACCTCCCCCGCCAGGGCCAGGCTGTCGAAATAGGAACCGGTCGAGAAGGTATAACCGTCGACCTTGAAAATATTCCCTTCGTGCAGGTCCCGGATCGCATTGCCGAAGGTTATGCGGTAAGTCGTTTCGTCCT
>JASLDA010000050.1 GCA_030151745.1 Chitinophagaceae bacterium
TAGAAGGATTTTCCACGTCCATAGAAAGCCGTGTTCTGGTTAAGTTGTTGTAACTTAAGGAGAGCAAGGTAAGTTGGTAGATAGGACGAAGATTTTCTGACGAACTAGGATTTATTGAATGGAGCATAAGTACGGCGACCTCACCGGTAGGGTGATCGCGGCTGCAAGGGAAGTGCATCGTGAGCTCGGCTATGGCTTCCAGGAATACGTTTATCGACGTGCATTGGAGATCGAGCTCAAGCCTCGCAGCGTTCCTGCGACTCGTGAGTTTGAAATGCCGATCAGTTATAAGAACGGGCATATTGCTGCACTGCAAGTTGATTTCTTTCTCGAAAGCACGCTTCCGGTAGAGCTGAAAGCCCTTACGAATATCGAAAACAGGGAAATTGCACAAGCCCTGAATTGCCTGGAGGCGCATGATGCAGAGAAGGGATTGCCGATCGATTTCGGCAGCCAAAGTCTGCAAGTGAAGCGTCTGTACAATAAACACTATCGACCTATCATTCCGGACCGGTAGCAGGACCGGTTTGCCTATTCATGGCAATCCTGCAAATCATTCAAATCCTGGTTCTATGAAGACCAAATCCGCTTTTTTTTGCCAGCAGTGTGGTTATGAGACGCCGAAGTGGACGGGGAAATGCCCTTCCTGCGGCGCATGGAATTCCTTCGTCGAAGAGATCGTGGACCGCGGAACGGCGAAGAAGGCCGGAGAGATGCAGCCTTGGAGCGAAACCACTTCCAAGGAGCCGCGCAAGGCCTTCCGTATCGAGGAGGTAGTAGCCTCCGACGAGCCGCGCTGGGAAATGCCGGACACGGAGCTGAACCGCGTGCTTGGCGGCGGACTGGTGCCGGGCTCGGTGATCCTCGTCGCCGGGGAGCCGGGTATCGGGAAAAGCACGTTGTTCCTGCAGTGCGCGCTGCAATGGAAAAAAGGCACGACGCTTTACGTCTCCGGCGAGGAGAGCGCCCAGCAGGTAAAGCTCCGCGCGGAACGCGTAGGAATGAAGAACGACAGCCTCTACCTGCTGAATGCCACGAATACCGACACGATCTTCAGCGAGGTGAAAAAGGTGAAGCCGAACCTGGTGATCATCGATTCCATTCAGACGCTGGAAAGCCCGTACGTGGAAAGCGCGGCCGGCAGCGTGAGCCAGGTGCGCGAGACGGCCGCCGAGATGCAGCGCTTTGCCAAGAGCGCCAATGTGCCGGTGATCATCATCGGCCATATCACCAAGGACGGGAACATCGCCGGTCCGAAAGTGCTGGAGCATATGGTGGATACCGTGCTCCAGTTCGAGGGAGACCGTCACTATGCCTACCGTATCCTGCGCACCCTCAAAAACCGCTTCGGCGCCACCTCGGAGCTGGGGGTCTACGAGATGGTCAATGCAGGCATGCGCCCGGTGAGCAATCCTTCGGAGATCCTGCTGTCGCAGCATGAGGAGCCGCTCAGCGGCGTGGCCATCGCCGCCATCATGGAAGGGGCCCGGCCGCTGATGATCGAGGTGCAGGCCCTGGCTTCGCAAGCCGTCTACGGCACCCCGCAGCGCACGGTCAGCGGTCTCGACCTCCGCCGCCTGCAGCTGCTGCTCGCGGTGCTGGAAAAGCGCGGCGGCTTCCATTTCGGCATGAAGGACGTGTTCGTCAACATCGCGGGCGGGCTCAAGATCGAAGACCCATCCATCGAGCTGGCAGTGGTCTGCGCGCTGCTGTCTTCCTATGAGGACCGCGCCCTGCCGTCGAATATCTGTCTCGTGGGCGAAGTGGGGCTGAGCGGGGAGATCCGCGCCGTCAACCGCATCGACCAGCGTATCGCCGAAGCCGACAAGCTGGGTATGGATGCGATCTTCATCCCCAAAGCCAATGCGAAAGGCCTGGATATGAAGAATTACAAGATTGCCGTGAAGGCCGTGAATAAGGTGGAGGATGTATACCGCGCGCTCTTCTAGAATCAGGAAGGAACCAGGAAAGGATAGGATTTTCAGGATTGAAGAATTAGCCAGGCCGGCGGAAATAGCCAAAGAACTATCACGATTGAACGGATGAGCACGGATCGGGAGATTGGAGGATTGTGAATTAGTAGAATAAGAGTGGAACGCGGATTGAGCGGTTTGCGCGGATTAGTGTTCTTACAGCCGCGGAGCCGTCCGCTGCCTAGCCTTTTGCGAAGCTTCGGCGCCTTTGCGTGACATGAACCCGGCACCGTTTTTCTAACAATTCCTGCGACTCAAAGCCGCTCATTCTGAAGTAAATTCGCTAGGCGTTTGCAGGCTCCGCATGGACATGGCAAATCCTTTAAATCCTTTCAACCCTGGTTCAATAGATGCCCTTCGATATACACCGCCCATACCCGCCCGCCGGCGATCAGCCCAATGCGATCCGCGAGCTGGTGGAAGGCATCAATAACGGCGAGCCCTACCAGACCCTGCTCGGCGTCACCGGCTCCGGCAAGACCTTCACCATGGCCAATGTCATCCAGGAAGTGCAGAAGCCGACCCTGGTGCTGACGCATAACAAGACGCTCGTGGCCCAGCTCTACGGCGAGTTCCGGCAATTCTTCCCGGACAACTCGGTGGAGTACTTCGTCAGCTATTACGACTATTATCAGCCGGAAGCATATATCCCGACCTCCGATACCTATATCGAGAAGGACCTTTCCATCAATGAAGAGCTGGAAAAGCTCCGCCTCCGCGCGACCTCCTCGCTGCTGAGCGGCCGCCGCGATATCATCGTCGTTGCTTCCGTAAGCTGCATCTACGGTATGGGCAACCCCACCGAATACGCCAACGGGATCATCCGCCTGAAGAAGGGGCAGAACGTAGGCCGGAACGCGTTCCTGCACAACCTCGTCAACGCGCTCTACAGCCGTTCCCAGGGGGAGTTTACGCGGGGCACCTTCCGTGTGAAGGGAGATACCGTGGACATCAATCTGCCCTATGTCGATTACGGCTACCGCATCACCTTCTTCGGGGACGAGATCGACGAGATCGAAAGCCTGGAAACGGATACCGGCAAGCGCATCGGCACCATGGACAATGCCGCGATCTTCCCGGCGAACCTGTACATGGCGCCCAAGGGCCAGATGGCGCAGGTGATCCACGAGATCCAGGACGAGCTGCACGGGCAGGTGGAATACTTCAAAAGCATCGGCAAGCCCCTCGAAGCACAGCGCATCAAGGAACGCGTGAGCTACGATATCGAGATGATCCAGGAGCTGGGCTTCTGCTCCGGCATCGAGAACTATTCCCGCTTCCTGGACCGCCGCCGGCCGGGCACCCGGCCGTTCTGCCTGCTGGACTATTTCCCTGACGACTTCCTGCTGGTGATCGACGAGAGCCATGTGACCGTGCCGCAGATCTCCGGCATGTACGGCGGCGACCGTTCCCGCAAGCTGAACCTGGTCGATTTCGGCTTCCGCCTGCCCAGCGCCCTGGACAACCGGCCGCTGAACTTCCACGAGTTCGAGAGCCTGCTGCACCAAGTCGTCTTCGTCAGCGCGACGCCCGCGGAGTACGAGCTGAAGATGAGCGAGGGCACCGTCGTGGAGCAGATCGTGCGTCCCACCGGCCTGCTGGACCCGCCCATCGAGGTGCGGCCATCCGTCAACCAGATCGACGACCTGCTGGATGAGATCGACAAGCGTGTGAAAAAAGGCGACCGCGTGCTTTGCACGACGCTCACCAAGCGCATGGCCGAGGAGCTGGACAAATACCTGGGCCGCATCAATATCCGCAGCCGCTACATCCACAGCGAGGTCGATACCCTGGAGCGGGTGGAGATCCTGCGGGATCTCCGCCTCGGCAATATCGACGTGCTGGTGGGCGTGAACCTGCTCCGGGAAGGGCTGGACCTGCCGGAAGTATCGCTCATGGCCATCCTGGACGCCGACAAGGAAGGCTTCCTGCGGAATGAAAAATCGCTCACGCAGATGGCCGGCCGCGCAGCCCGGAACGCGGACGGCCTGGTGATCTTCTATGCCGATACCGTTACGGACTCCATGCAGCGGACCATCGACGAATGCGACCGCCGCCGGGCCAAGCAGGTCAAGTATAATACGGAGCACGGCATCGTACCGAAGACCGTGCGCAAGGACGTGGCTCAGATCATGAAGCAGACCTCGGTACTGGATATCAAGGGCTACGACGAGAAGAGCAAATATGCCGTCGGCGATGTGCCCAGCACTGTTGCCGCGGAGGAGCCTGCGGAGTACAAGAATATCGCACAGCTGGACAAGCTTATCGCTGCCACCAAGAAGGCTATGGAGAAGGCCGCCAAGGACCTGGACTTCATGGAAGCGGCCCGTCTGCGGGATAAGATGCTAGGGCTGCAGAAAGAGAAGGAAGCGATGAAGTAGGAGCTTCGTTCCGGCCCGGGAAATGTTACCGCGGAGGCCCGGAGAGGCGCCGCGTGACATCGAGAAACAGGGATGCGTTCACAAATAGTCGGGCTCCGGCCGGCTCATTTCAACTTATCCCCTCCGCCCCGACACCTGCATCAGCGGCATTACCTTCCTGCGGCAGTTCGGCGCGATGTTGATCAATCCGAACTGCAGGCCCCGCAGCTCTTTCGCATAGTTGAGCACGCCCAGCTGCAGCCCCCAGTGCTTCTCCGACTCGTTGAACGCCGCGAATGTAAAGCCTTTCATGCTGTCCGTCTTGCAAAGCCAGCCCCCGATCATCGCTCCGGACCCGCTACCAGCGAAGCTGAATATGCCGATCTGCAGGCCTTGCAGCGTGCGGCAGCCGCTCACCATTCCGGCCTGGAAGCCACTGGACGTATCCATAATATAGTTAAAGGCTCCCAGGGTGCAGCCGCGGTTGGCATAACCGGACGACATTAATCCCAGCGACAGCCCATGGGTCGTTCCACCGTATCGGAAGGGACTGCAGTCAACGCCGTTGACCCTGATATAGCTTTCCGGAACCGGCAGGGGGAAGATGGCAAATCCGGGCAGTTCCAGGTTCAGCCCGTTCACCGTCAGCGAGCTGTCGTCGCGGAAGGTCTGAAAATGAAACGGCCCGACCGCCAGGCCGTTGATCACCCGCGCCCGGTTCGGATGAAACCAGATGACGTTTCTGACGCTGCGGTGTTTCCGGGGCCCCTCGTTCCCCGGCTTCGCATCGCCGGTATGCGGTTGAAAAATGAGTGTGTTTATGAGGAGGCTGAAGAATGCGATGTTTTTCATGCACCAAAGCTCTTCCGCCTCGTCCATGAGGGCCTTGACATTTGTCAAATTCGTGGGATAATGTGCAAAGGCGGTTCATGCACCCTAGTTTCCGGCGTTCTATCCCGGCAATGTCGCTTTTCGGACGCTGCGGAATCGTATCGGAAGAGCTGTCTGGTCGACTTATGGTGATGAATGACTGCATCCATATTAGCCGTTTTCGGTTTATTTCAGGCAATCGTCCGGGCAATTAGCTCCGCGCCTCGCGCACCGCATTGCTCTCCATTACCCACCCATCCTCAAAAGAAAAGTCCCGGCCATTGCGGCCAGGACTCTCTATTCAAACTGTATAAGCTAAGGGCGTTCGCCTATTTGCCTATTTTCTCATTCACTTACTTAATCGTCACCGGCTTGGTAGCCAACTGGCGGCCGTTGTTCTGCAGGTTCAGGAAGTATGTGCCCGGTGCGGTCTGAGCGGCGTCGATATGCACCTTTGTTCCATTCGGAGCGATTGCTGCACCGGTTACCACCTTGCCGCTGGCGTCGAGCAGGCTGTAGCTCCAGGAGCCGGCGGCGATCTCTGTCAGCTCGATATCGAAGCCGCTGCCTGCAGTGGCCGGATTCGGGTACAGCTTGATCTCGGCTGCGCCGGGGATCGTACTTACGCCCAGGCTGCTGGCGACGCGGCTTTGGTGTACTGTGGCGAAATCTGCTGAGCTGTACGTATCGTCCGAATAGCCGACGATGAACAGCGGCTCGATCTCACCCTTGCGGAAAAGCTGCACGAAATAGGAAGAGTCGCCCATGCCTTGCGTGAGGCCGAACCCTGTGAGCAATTGGGGAGGTGCTGCTGCGCCGTTCAGGAAAAAGCTGTCGGC
>JASLDA010000043.1 GCA_030151745.1 Chitinophagaceae bacterium
CTCTGGTGCTGCGGCCCGGACGGCCATACGGACTGGTACAACAACCGCTGGCTGGAATATACCGGCCTGGCCAGGGCGGACGCGAAGAGCCGGGGCTGGGTGGAAACCATACACCCGGAGGACCGGAAAGCCTGGAGCTTCGCGTACCAGGAGGCCTCCCAGCGGGGCAATACCTTGCGGCAGGTGCACCGCATGCGCCGCTACGACGGCGTGTACCGCTGGTTCCTGATCCAGGTCGAGATACAAAAGAACGAGGCGGGCGGCCTGGTCCGCCTGTACGGCTCCGCGACCGACGTCCACGAGCAGCGCACCGTGCTCGACGCCCTCCGCGATTCGGAAGCCCACCTGAGGATCACCCTGGAATCCGCGACGGACTACGCGATCATCTCAACGGACAAAAGCGGGTACATCGACGGCTGGAGCGCCGGCGCGGAGCTCATTTTCGGGTATCCCGCGGCCGAGGCGAACGGGATGACCGCCGATATCCTGTTCACCCCGGAGGACATCTCCGCGGGCGTCCCGGACAAGGAAATGACGACCGCCCGGACCCGGGGCTGGGCGGCGGACGAGCGCTGGCATATACGCCGCGACGGCACCCGGTTTTACATGAGCGGGGTCATGCGGCCGATCTTCAATCCCGACCTGCGGGGGTATGTGAAGGTAGCCCGCGATATGACGGAACAGCAGGAAGCCGCCGAGCGGCTCCGGGTCTCCGAGGAGCGGCTCCGGATCGCTCTCAATTCCGCAGGGCTCGGCGCCTGGGACTGGGACATCCGCAATAACCGGAGCATCTGGAACGACCAGCATTACCTGATGCTGGGACTTACCCCCACCGACCAGCCGACCACCCGCGAAGACCTGCTCCGGCATATCCACCCGGAGGACAGGGCGCCGTTCAACGACGCGCTGGACCGCGCCGTTGCGGAAACGGGCGTCCTGAATACCAGGTTCCGCATCCTGCGCGCCGATACCGGGGCTTTGCGCTGGATGCAGGGCTATGGCCGCGTGATCGAAACGGCCGGCAATACGCCGGCGAGGATGGTCGGCGTCCTGTACGACATTACCGAGAACAGGACGCTGGAACAGCAGAAAGACCAGTTCATCGCCGTTGCCAGCCACGAGCTCCGCACCCCGGTCACGGCGATAAAGTCGTATTCCGAGGTGCTGCGCGATATCCTGGCGGAAAGCGGTGATGAGCGGAGCTACCGGCTGATGCGCAAGCTGGACGGGCAGATAGACCGCCTTGCCAACCTCGTCAGAGACCTGCTGGACGTCACCCGCCTCAGGGAAGGCCGCCTGGAGCTGCGCACGGAGCAATTCGACCTGGAATACCTGCTGCGCGAGACCGCCGACGAGATGGCCCATACCGGGATCCTGCGGATCGAGCTGCATTCCGACGGCCCCATGCTCGTCCGGGGAGACCGGGAGCGTATCCGGCAGGTGGCCACCAACCTGCTCTCGAACGCTATCCGCTATTCCCCGCCCGGCGCGCCCGTCGTCATAAGCCTGCAGCGCCGGGCCCGCGAGGTCGAGGTTTCGATCCGCGATTACGGGTCCGGTCTGGCGCCGGAGCTCCGGGATCATCTCTTCGACCGCTACTCCCGGGGCAGCACGGAGCAGGACAATGCGGCATCGGGACTGGGGCTCGGCCTGTATATCGCCGCCGAGATCGTCCAGCAGCACCAGGGGGCGATCCGGGCCGAAAATGCGGCCCCCGCCGGGGCCCGGTTCAGCTTCACCCTCCCCCTCCCGGCGTAGCGACCCGCCCCGGGCGGAAGCCGGTACCCCGGAAATAAGTCCTTGCCGTTCAAGGCGGGACCGCAGTTCCGGCCTTCCCGGGAAACATAACACATTCAATCAATTAAGCTGCTTAACAAATACTTACCTTCTGATTGCTTTTTTACCATTGCATTTCGCTTTAGGTTGCAGAGCAATCTGCTATGAGCGCCTGTCAGAAAACTATTTTTATCACGGATGACGATCCTGCTGTGCTGGACGGTATGCAACTGATCCTGGAGCGGGCCGGCTATCTTACGCAGACGTATAACAGCACGAAGCAACTGCTGGAAACCGAGGCCCCCTACCCCGACCTGTTCCTGCTCGACAAGCAGCTTTGCGGCATAGACGGGCTCGATGCCTGCCGCTACCTGAAGGCGCAGGCGAATACCGCGCATATCCCGGTGATCATCGTCTCCGCCACGCCCCATGCCGGGCGCATGGCCGCCGACGCGGGCGCCGACGGCTTTATCGAAAAGCCTTTTCAAAGCGCCGCATTGCTGGCGATGGTCAGGCAGCACCTTGGATCGCAGGTTTAAATTTCTTCGGGAAAGCTCGAATTTCCGGCGCCGGTAGTGTATTATTGCATACCTGCCGGGCACCCTTTACATACGCCAGGCTTTTTGCACGGGACACCCGTGCAATTTCTCATTTCCACCATACATACTGTCGAGAAATAACCAGCGTCCGTGCGGAGTTCCGTACGGTGCGCGCTGTTTTCAGTTCCCCCTGATGAAGACCACGCCTGATCAATCCTTCAACACCGCAGCAAATCCGGAACCGGCCGGTTCCGGCAGAGCCAATCTGTACGAGCTGATCAATGATGCCAATATGGACCAGTGCATGGTCCTGGATACCGAGCTGCGGATCATCTCCTGGAACCGGGCCTGCGAGCTGGCCACGGGCGTCGATCGCGGCGCGGCTGTCGGGAAGGCGTATCACGAGCTGCACCAGGGCGATATTATCGCGCCTGCCGTGGCCGAGGCGCT
The DNA here is from genome assembly GCA_030151745.1 of Chitinophagaceae bacterium. GTDB lineage: Bacteria > Bacteroidota > Bacteroidia > Chitinophagales > Chitinophagaceae > UBA1952. The sequence goes on from JASLDA010000043.1 coordinate 2,766, forward strand.
GGAGCTGGCGTTGCAGGGCTTCAAATCTTTCGTGCCCTGGGAGCAAGGTTCCCATGCCGGCGGCTATTACGAGCAGCATTTCATACCCCTGCGCGATGAGTCGGGGACGATCTTCGGCATCCTGAACATCATCCATGACGTCGCGCACCGGATCAAGGCCGAGCAGGAGCTGAAGCGCCTGAACAAAATCCTTTCGCATAAGAACAAGGAGCTGAGACATCGCAGCGAAGAGCTTGCCAACTTCAACTGGATCGCATCCCATGACCTGAAGGAGCCGCTGCGGAAGATCTATTTCTTCATCGAGATGGTCGCGACGAAGGAAGGCGCCAGGCTGTCCGATACGGCGCGCAGCAATCTTCGCCGCGCCCAGAGCGCCGTTCAGCGGATGGGGCTTCTGACCGACGATATCGTGACATTTTCGGAAGCGGTGGCTCCCACGGAAAACATGGCGGCCGTGAACCTGCAGACCCTGCACGATAGCGCGCTGAACCTGCATAAGAAAGCCATCGAGGACAGCGGGGCCCGGATCGAATGCAGGGCGCTGCCGGTAATCACAGGCTACCCGCAAATGCTGCAGCATCTATGGAATCACCTGCTGGGGAACGCGATAAAGTTCCACCGCGAAGGCTCCCGCCCCGAGGTCACGATCTCCTGCGAGGAAGTCCTGGGCGACAATATCGACTCC
>JASLDA010000004.1 GCA_030151745.1 Chitinophagaceae bacterium
TAGGTGCTGGTGCCGCGACCGATCTCGTCCAGCAGCACCAGGCTCCGTTCCGAAAGCGAGTTGATGATGCTGGCGGTCTCGTTCATCTCCACCATGAAGGTGCTTTCGCCGCCGCTCAGGTTGTCCGATGCGCCGACCCGCGTGAATATCTTGTCCGTGAGCCCGATGGTCGCGGCGGCGGCGGGCACGAAGGAGCCCATATGCGCCATGAGCGTGATGATGGCAGTCTGCCGCAGCAGGGCGCTTTTACCGCTCATGTTGGGACCGGTCAGGATGATGATCTGCGTCTCGTCCTTGTCCAGCTTCAGGTCGTTGGCGATATACGGCTCGCCCGGCGGCAGGCGCTGCTCGATCACCGGGTGCCGGCCTTCCCTGATATCGAGATCGAAGCCTTCGGTGACCACCGGCTTGCGGTAGTTCCAGCGCTTCGCATGGCCCGCGAACGAGAGCAGGCAGTCGATCTGCGCGATGATGCCGGCGTTTGTCTGGATACAGGCGATGAAGGGCTCGATGGCCGCCAGCAACTGCCCGTAGAGCTCCAGCTCCAGGCTCAGCATCTTCTCCTCGGCGCCGAGGATCTTCTCCTCGTATTCCTTCAGCTCCGGCGTAATGTAACGCTCCGCGTTCGTCAGCGTCTGCTTGCGCACCCAGTCCTGCGGCACCTTGTCCTTATGAGCATGCGTCACCTCCAGGTAATAGCCGAATACGTTGTTGTAAGCCACTTTCAGCGAGCCGATGCCGGTACGCTGGGTCTCGCGCTGCTGGATCTGGAGCAGGTAGCTCTTGCCGCTCCTGGAAATCGTGCGCAGCTCGTCCAGCAGTTCGTGGATGCCGTCGCGGATGAGGCCGCCCTTGGAGGCCACTGCCGGCGCTTCCTCGTGGATGGTGCTGCGGATGCGGTCCTGCAGCTCCTGGCAAGGCTGGATGCCGGCGATGAGTTGCTTCAGCGCCTCGTGCTCCGTGCCTGCGCATACTTCCTGGATGCTGCCCATATGCAGCAGGCTTTTCGCGAGCTGCAGCACCTCCCGCGGGTTTGCCTTCTTCAGCGGGATCTTGCTCACGAGCCGCTCCACGTCGCCGATCTGGCGGATATGCTGCTGGATGGAGGAGCTCAGGTCCGAGTCCTTGATGAACAGCTCGGTCAGGTCCAGGCGCTGCTGGATGCGGTGCAGGTCGAAGAGGGGGAAGATCATCCAGCGCTTGAGCAGGCGCGCGCCCATCGGGGTCTGCGTGCCGTCGAGCGCCTGCAGCAGGGAGGTGCTTTGGGCATCGCCCTTGGGCAGCAGCTCCAGGTTGCGGATCGTAAAGCGGTCCATCCAGAGGAAGGACTCCGCAACGATGCGGCGGATGCCGGACAGGTGCTGCAGGTGCGGGTGTTCCGTATCCTTCAGGTAATGCAGGGCCGCGCCTGCGGCTATGGTGGCGGCTTTCAGCTCCTCGATGCCGTAGCCTTTGAGACTCTGTGTCCCGAAATGCTCCAGTAGCAGGTCGTAGGTATAGCGCTCGGCGAAGATCCAGTCTTCCAGCGCGAAGGTGTACGTGCCGTTGTCGAAGCGCTCGCGGTACGCGCGGAGCTTGCCCTTGGACAGGATGATCTCAGACGGACCGAAGCTCTGCAGGAGCTTGTCCATATAATCGGCCGTGCCTTCGGCGGCATAGAACTCGCCGGTAGAAATATCGATGAAGGCAACGCCGCAGAGCGCATCCGTGAGGTACAGCGCGGCGAGGAAGTTGTTGCTTTTGCCGTCCAGCAGCTTGTCGGTCGTGGCGACGCCCGGGGTGACGAGCTCGGTCACGCCGCGCTTTACCACGCCCTTGGCGGTCTTGGGGTCTTCCAGCTGATCACAGATCGCTACGCGGTGCCCGGCCTTGACAAGCTTGTGCAGGTAAGTTTCCAGCGCGTGATGCGGGAAACCGGCCAGCTCGATCGACGAGGCCGCGCCGTTGCTGCGCTTGGTCAGGGTTATGCCCAGGATACGTGCAGAGGTAATGGCATCTTCTCCGAACGTCTCATAAAAATCCCCTACTCTGAACAGCAGTACAGCGTCCGGGTAGCGAGTCTTGATCTCCCGGTGCTGCTGCATCATCGGCGTCTCCGCCGCCTCCTTTTTTGCCATCCGGCAAATTTACAACGGGTAGTAGTTGGTTGGCAATTTGTGAATTGGTGAATTAGCGAATTGGTGAATTCCCGTCTGCTGCGAGCCGGCTTTACCCCGTCGGACATTCCGATGAAGAACTTTCTTCTCCAAGCAATCCAAGCTCCAATCGCCTCATTGGCTAATTGACTAATTGCCTCATTGACTAATTGACCCATCCCCATCCACAAATTCACCAATTCACAAATCAACAAATTAATATTATATTTGAACACAAGCCGCCGCAGCTCCGAAAGCAGACCTTTTCACTTCATAAAACCATACTCATGCCGCTAGATCCACAGTACTGGCAATGGCTTAACAACGAATGGAACGCGGGGCGCCTGACCCGGCCCGGCCGCGCCCTCGACATGCTTCGCGCCAATCCCAGGCAATTTCTCCTGAAATATCCGATCCAGGGCAACTACGATCCGCAGGCATCCGGCCAGGCCCAGGTATATCTTCTGAACACCGGCGGCGCAGCGCAGCGGCCCGGCAGCATCCTGGGCACGCATCGCATGCACACGACCGAATCGTTCACGATCCAGCCTTCCGTCGGCAGATCGGGAGATGGACATCCCTTCCGGGTGCATGGCGTGTACACGGGCCAGAGCAACCTGGCTCCGGTCTGGTACCTGCTCGACAATAACGGCCCGGATATCATGCTTACGGCAAAGCTCACGGGCTGCACCTTCATCGCCAGGCAGGCGGCCAACAACGTGGCCGGCAATGTTGAGGTCACCCACCTGCAGCCCAACGGCGAGACCGGTCTTCAGCTGAATACGCGGATGAACATCGCCGGGCAGGAGACCTACGGGCGACTCAGATACGATATCAGCGACCGCTCAATCAATGTTATCGGCGTGCGGGTCGGCACCCGCTGGAAAATCTACGCCCAGAAAATCGATAAGCACTCGATGACCATACGCAGCGTGCATCGCATTTTCCCCACCTGATCCAGCCCGGCCGCTTGCGGCCGGGATTCCCTTTGCCGAGATATGCGCAGTAACGAACAAAGCCGCCCCAACCGGGCGGCTTTGTTCATTCCGCCTCCTCGCCGTTCATCGAAGCGATATCCCTAAAAAAACAGGAATCCCACAATCGCCTCATTGACCAATTGACTAATTGACTAATTGACTAATTGAC
>JASLDA010000061.1 GCA_030151745.1 Chitinophagaceae bacterium
TGCCAGAAAAACAGGATGCGGTGCGGCTTGCCGCCGATGAAGCGAGAGCCGTAAACCACGTCCGCCATATCGTCGAGAATGGGCTTCAGCAGGATATTGTATTCATTCGGATCGTACTCCAGGTCCGCGTCCTGGATGATGACGAAATCCCCCGTGGCCTTGGAAATACCGGTATGCAGCGCAGCTCCTTTGCCTGCATTCACCTCGTGCTTGTAGTAGGTAATCGGCAGTTCCGGGTTGGCTGTTTTATAGGCGTGGACGGCCTCTTCGGTATTGTCCTTGCTGCAATCGTTGACGATGATCACCTCCTTCTGCATACCCTGGATCAGCGTCACCGCCTTTACCTTATCGAGAATGCGATGAATGGTACGTCCTTCGTTATAAGCAGGAATGATGATGGAAAGAAGCATAAGGTAGTGTAACGGCCAGGGAGCAGTTCCTCGTATGTCCGCAGGGCTGCAAAGGTAAACCGATGCCGCTGCATCATTCGCATCCAATCCGGACGAAACCCGATAAAGGGGGCTACCTTTGCGGCCGTCATGCTTATAGAGGTCATGAAATCCAAGATTCACCGGGTGAAGATCACCGAGGCGAATCTGCATTATATCGGCTCCATCACCATTGATGAGGCGCTGATGGAAGCGGCAAATATCGTAGAGCACGAAAAGGTGCAGGTCGTTGCCATCGAAAGCGGGGCCCGGCTGGAAACATACGTGATCAAAGGAACCCGCGGCTCAGGCACCATCTGCATGAACGGCCCGGCGGCCCGGCTGGTCCAGGTGGGAGATACGGTGATCATTATGTCGTTCGCAACCATGGAGTTCGAAGCGGCAAAAGCCTTTAAGCCCTGGGTCATCTTCCCGAAAGAAGATAACAGTCTGTAAGGATTCGCCCTCCTACCTTTAAACTGCATGAACCGGAAAACTGCCATCACGATCCTGCAGTTGATCGTCTTCATCGCGCTTGGCGGCGGCATTGTCTGGTATATGCTCAGCCATATGAGCGATGCCGACAAGCTCACCATGCTGGACAGCATCTCCGACACGAATCTCGTCTGGATGCTGCCTTTCCTCCTGAGCTTCGTTCTGGGGCACTGGGCCCGGGCCCGCCGCTGGATGCTGATGCTCCGCCCCATCGGCATCCATCCTACACCCGCCAATACGTTTTTCGCCGTACTTACAGGATACCTCGTCAACCTCATCCCTCCCAGGGCCGGCGAGATCGCCAAATGCACGGTGCTCGCACGCTACGAAAACATGCCGGCAGACAAGATGATCGGCACCATCGTGGCCGAACGGGCCTTCGACGTCATCTGCCTGCTGGCCATCATCGCCGGCGGCCTGCTCTGGCAGCATGAGGCCCTGGGCGAATACCTGACCGAGCAGCTCCGCGGCCATACGCCCAGCACCATGTCTATCCTGATCACGCTCGGGATAATTACCGGCATCGTGCTCTTGATGAGCGTCCTCTACCGCCGCAATAAGGCATCCCGGCTCGGGCGCTTCATCGCCGGCCTCCGGGACGGGGTCACCAGCATCTTCCTGGTACGCAACCGGGCCATGTTCATGGTGTACACCCTGCTGATCTGGGGAACGTATATCGCGCAGCTCCTGATCGGCTTCGAAGCTATGAAGGCCACGCAGGGACTGGGCGCCGGAGCCGCGCTGATGACGCTGGTCTTCGGCTCCGTAGCCATCATCGCGGCTCCGGGCGGCATCGCCCTGTACCCGCTGCTGGTGGGGAACCTGCTGCATTACGGCTATCATATTCCCGAGGGCGAGGCCACGGCCTTCGGCTGGGTTTCCTGGGCCGGACTTACGCTGGCGACCCTGTTTTGCGGAGTTACGGCTCTTATCCTGCTGCCCATCTATAACCGCAAACCGCACGATGCCCAGGCTCCGGAGCCGGATGAGATAGCGGTGGAGAACGAGTCCTGAGCTCTCATAGAGCTATGCCGGGAATGAATAAACGCAGAACATCCAACCAACAACATGACCAATAAGCTTGAGTGGATCCGGCAACGCATCCTGGAACCGGAGCAGCTCCGGCAGCGCATCAGCAGCTGGCGGGGCAGCGGCCAGCGCATCGTGTTTACGAACGGCTGCTTCGATATCCTGCATCACGGGCACCTCGATTACCTGGCACGTGCCGCCAGCCTGGGCAACCGGCTGGTGGTCGCGGTAAACAGCGATGCATCGGTGAAGCGGCTGAAAGGCCCGCTGCGCCCTGTCAATAAGCAAGACGACCGGCTGCTGGCCCTGGCTTCCCTGCTGCTGGTAGACGCGGTCTGCCTGTTCGAGGAAGATACCCCGGCCGAGATCATCCGCCTGCTGCAGCCCGATGTGCTGGCCAAGGGCGGAGACTATACCGTCGATACGATCGTCGGCGCGGATACCGTACTGGCCCGCGGCGGACAGGTAGAGGTCATTCCTTTCGTGGAAGGCTATTCAACGACAGGCCTGATCGAGAAGATCACGAAGCTGTGACCCGTCCGTAATTACGGCAGCCGGAGACGATCGTCAATCGGCCCTATTTCTTGTCGTAATGAATCTCTTTTCATGTCCGGTGAGCGCAGGTTCGGGCGAACCGGAGTCGAACCACGACGGGAAAAGCTCCGGAAGCGCCGCCTTTCCCCGCTGCCCTTAGGCTGCGCCGGAGCGATAGGGGAAGACGGCGTATGTTCCGCTACCCGATCAGCTGCTTTGCCGAACGGAACGCCGCCTCTACGGTTCCCATAGAAGGGCCGGCATACTCATACTCCCCGATAAACGAGACGCCCGCCGGTGCCGACCTCCGCAAAGTTTCGCGGGCGGCGGCCGATCCCGGCGTTTCATAAGCATAGGCCCCGCCGGTCAGCGGATCTCCGCTCCAGTTGAACACATGGAGCTCGAGCAAACCGGCCTCCAGTACCTCGGGCGGCTTGCTGAAGAGCGTGGCCAGGCTGCCGAGCGCCATCTGCCGGAGCACTTCCGTGGAAAGGCCGGACCGGGTCTTCGCGCTGCGGCCGGCGAGCCAGCCCGTCAGCACATTGCTGTCCTTCGGCGCCTGCGTCCACCAGGTAGGGACATCGGCTCCGGACATCAGGAAGCCGAGTCCCGGGAACCGGCTCTCCCAGAAGGCTTCCCGGAATACCAGCACGAACTTGATCACATCTCCGAATCCCATCTGCCGGAAGGCGTCCTGCAGCTCCGCATTACCGGGAGCGATCTCTAGCCGTCCGCTTTGGAGCACGCCCAGGGGAACGGCGACAATCACCTGCCGCGCCTGGAACTTCTCCGGCCCGGCAACGACCGAAATGCCGTCGCTGCCCGCTTCCACCCGCCCCACTTCCGTATCCAGCCGGATCTCCGAGCCGGCGGCACGGACCTGCGCCGCGAGATAGTCCATCAGCGCAGAATAGCCGGCATCGATGCGATATTGTTCCGCATCCCCGGCGCTCCATTCCTCGTGAAGCGCTTTGGCGCTGACCCACGCCGCATCGGCGCTGTCGTAGCCTTCGGCGAAGGCGATCGCGCGGTCGCGGAGCGCGGCATATTTATCGTCCGCGAAATGCGTGTCCAGGAAAGCCTGCAGGCTCATATCAGCCTTAAGCGCGCCGAGCGCTTCCATAAACGACTTCCATTGCGGCCCTTCACTGTCGGGTGCCGCCGTGCCGCCCTTGATGCTCACCCAGGTGCCGCCGGCTGTCGTATAATGCAGGCCGGCCTCGTCGAGCAGGGACAGGCTCAGCGGCAGATGCCCGTGCACGAACTCGGCCCCGGTCTCGATCAGGGCTGCATGCTGTGTACGGATGGAACGCGCCCGCCCCCCGATCCGGGACCGGGCCTCCAGCACCAGACATCTCCGGCCTTTCCTGGCAAGGAGATAGGCAGCGTACAGACCGGCGGGGCCGGCCCCGACAATGATGGTATCCTGGGTCATAGCTGCAAAGTTGCGGCGAAAACCAGGCCATGAAGCCAGGTCCTATTCCGGGTCCAAACCCAGGCTCAGAGCGATCAACGCCCCGATGCCGCTTGCCAGCAATACATCGGAGGGGAAGTGCTTTTGCGCGCGAACCCTCAGGCTGCCCAGGATCAGGGCGGGAACCGTGGCTATGCCAAGCAGCCCAAGCTTAGAGCCTGTTCCGATCTGCCGGGATCGCAGTAAGAGCCGGGCCGTAAAGAAGCAGGCAAAGGCTGCGTTCCCGGTATGGCCGCTGTATTGGGAGTTCCGGTTATTGCCCCTGCGGCGTTCTGCCGCAGGCACTTCGCTCCGGTAAACCACCGGCCGGTATTTATCGGAGAAGGCGGGTCCCGGCGGCGAGAAGGTATATACGGTGTAGGTGAGGGCGTGCCCCCAGACATAATCCTGCAACCAGGCAGCGGCCCTTTGCCGGAGCTTTCCGTCGGACAGCAGCAAGGCCGGGGCTGCCACCAGCGCGCGGAGCAGGTTGTCGGAAGACTTACGGATCGCTTCGCGGTCCTTCACCGGCAGCCGCAAGGCCAGCCGGTCCAGCGGGGGCAAAATGCCGGGATCCAGCGCCTTCAGCTCCGCTTTGGATATCGCGGGCTTGGCGCGGAGTATCGCAGGGATGGCGACCAGGTCTGCGGCAAACAGGACTGCGCTCCAAAGCAGGGATCTCTTTGGCCGGCGTGGCCCGGCAGCGAGCCTGAGCGCCGCACCGGCGATGAAGAGCGCCTGCAGAAGCCTGGGCTGGGGACGGTTGGGCATGCCCCTATGCCGGCAAAAGCGTGCCCGCAAGGTGTCACCTCCGGCCGAGGTGACACCTCAAACCAAGGCCTCCGCCAGGATCCGGTAGCTTTCCCGCCGGGCGGCCGGATCGTAGATATGGCTCACCACCATCAGCTCGTTGACGCCGGTTGCCTGCACGAAGGCTTCCAGCCGGGCGCGCAGGGTCTCAGGCCCCCCGATGAAGGAATAGGTCATCATCTGCCGGATCGCCGCTTCTTCGTATTCCGTCCAGATGCCCTCCATGGACTCCACCGGCGGGGGCAAGGGCCGGCGCTGCCCGGTGATGATACCCCGCGCCAGCTGGTAAAAGCTCGTCGCCAGGCGACCGGCCCCGGCATCTGTTGCCGCGGCGATCACGTTCACGCCGGCCATCACATAGGGTTCCTGCAGATCGGGCGAAGGCCGGAAATAGCTCCGGTACAGGCTCAGCGCCGCCTCGAACTGCGCCGGCGCAAAATGCGAGGCGAAGGCATACGGCAGCCCCAGGGTCCCGGCCAGCATCGCGCTTTCGGTGCTCGAGCCCAGAATCCAGACCGGGATGTCCAGTCCTTCCCCGGGGATCGCGCGGACCCTGGCGCCTTTGTTCTCCGCCGAGAGATAGGTCCGCAGCTCCTTGATGTCCTGCACGAAATCGCCGCCGCCATGATGCCGGCGCAGGGCCATGGCCGTGACGCCGTCCGTACCCGGGGCTCGGCCGAGGCCCATATCGATCCGCCCGGGATACAGCGAGGCCAGAGTCCCGAATTGCTCGGCCACGACCAGGGGGGCATGGTTCGGCAGCATGATCCCGCCGGAGCCCACCCGGATTTTCTCCGTACTCCCCGCGATATATCCGATCAGCACCACCGTAGCCGATGAAGCGATACTCTCCATGTTGTGATGCTCCGCCAGCCAGTA
>JASLDA010000066.1 GCA_030151745.1 Chitinophagaceae bacterium
CCTGATGCTGCCGCATCCTTTCGTCGGGCGTCTGACGATCCGGGAGCTCATTTACCTGATGACGGCGCATGCCGGCATTCACGAGGCTTCGATCCGGCGGGGCCTGGAGCAGCAGAGGGCGCAGGTGCCGGACTGAGTGGGCCGTCGCTTAGAGCCCGCGGATATCGATGATCTCCGTTTTTGCGCCGCGCCGTTCCGCCGTAGTTATCATGTCTTCCGTCCCGCCGAGATCGTCGCCGCGTTTGCCGTCCCATACGGCCAGCAGGGTCGCGCCCCGGCCGTCCGTGTCCATGCCCTCGGAGAGCATCCAGAGATTGACCCGTTCCCATATGTTTCCTTTGCCCGCCATCCGGCTGAGCTCCTCGGTCATGACATGTACCGGCACCAGCCTGCAGAGCTCCTCGAAGCGCCTCTTCCAGCCCGCGCCGGCGAAGGATACGGATTGCTCGACGAAGTCGCCGGGAGGCAGTGCCAGGTACATTTCGGCAGGAATTCCCAGCGCAAGGCATTGCTCGTGGAACAGGATATCGCTGCCGCAGGCGCCGCCGGCGATCCCTGCCGGCATTCCGTCCATCCGTGCCAGCATTTCCGAGAGCCGGGCATGGATCGCGGCCGCGACGGCAGACTCCTTTCCCGGCGGGAATCTCGGCTTTTTCCTGTCGGGCCGGTCGATCATATGTCCGGTAAAAATGATCCTGTGCGGGGAGCGCGACGAATCTGGTACACCCTGCTGGGACGGGGAGGAGTGTCGGGGCATAAGTTATCGCTTTACGAAAAGCAGGCGGAAGGTACGACCCCGGCGGTCCAGCAGCGGGACCGCCGGGCTGCAATTCGGGCCGTTCCCGGAAATGCCGTCCTGCTGTTACAGCTCGCCCTTGTGGAACTTGCCGATGACCTCGGCCTTGCTGTTTACCTGGAGCTTGCGGTAGATGTTCTTGATATGAAAGCGTACGCCGTCGATGGAAATGGAAAGCCGATCGGCAATAAGCTTGTAGCTCAGGCCTTCGGTCATCGCAACGACGATCTGCTTCTCCTTGGCCGTCAGCAGCTCGTCCGAGGCGCGCTTAGGCATAAAGTACTCCATGACCTTGCGGGCTATGGACGGCGTCATATAGCTTCCGCCGGCGTGCACGTCCAGCACCGCCTTCTTGAGCTCGGGCAGGGGGGTGTCCTTCAGGGCATAGCCCGTGGCTCCCGCACAGATCGACTGGAAGATCCGCTCGCTGTTGTTAAACACCGAGAGCATGATGACATCCGTTTCGGGGTATTGCTCCTTGATGCGCTTGATGCCTTCGATGCCGCTCATCCCCGGGAGTCCTATATCGCTCAGCACGACGTCCGGAACCCGGTTCCGGCCCAGGCTTTCGAAAAAATCCTCCATGCTTTCCACGGCGGTTACCGTCGCAATTTCATCCTGGCCGGCGAAGAACTCGGCCAGGTTGTTCCGGATATCCGCAATATCTTCCACGATGGCCAGCGTCAACTTTTCCATAATCGGATTTCAATACAAATTTGAGCAATCGTTCCCGGTGCGCGCACTACATAAAGATGCAGTCAGCGCCCGCTCAGCGTGACGCTGAACCATCCCCCGTCCGTTTCGATAGTGAGATGCGCGCCGATGCGCCCAGCCCGCATATGCATGTTTTTTAGTCCCTGGCTGCGTGCCCCGCTCTTCTCGCCCTCCAGGAGCCCGTTATTGCGGATTTCCAGCCGGAAGCCCCGCTCGGTATGGTGGTACAGGATGCGCGCCTGGGTCGCTCTGCTGTGCTTGACGATATTGTTGATGGCTTCCTTGAAGATCAGGTACAGCTGCTGGCGCAGCTGCGAGCTGATGGACATCCGCTGGCTCAGCTGGATATCGAACTGCAGCTCGGTCTGCTGCGGGAGCAGCATTTCTTCGGCATGCTCGCGCATCCGGTCGGAAAGATTGCCGGTATAATCGTTTCGGGCATCGATGGCCCAGAGGATATCGCTCATGCTGGAGCTGGCATTGCGGCTCAGGGAAGCTATCTTCTCGAGCTTGGAGGCCTTTTCCTGCTCGGGGTTGCGGCTGTAGCGGAGATTGTCCGAGGTCATCGTGATGCGCGTCAGGAGGCTTCCCACCTCGTCGTGCAGATCCGAAGCGATCTGCTGGCGCAGGCGCTGCACGCGCTTGATATTCTGCAGCCGCATCCCGAAGAAAGTCCAGGCCAGGAGGCTGGCCAAGACAAAAAGCAGGAGGTAGAAATACCAGGTTTTATAGAAGGCCTCCCGCACTTCCAGGTGATAGCGCAGCGTATTGGCCGCGGGCACGCCCCGTCCGTCCAGCGCCTTCAGCTCCAGGGTGTACCTGCCGGCAGCAAGGCCGTCCAGGCGCAGGGGCTGCGCGCCCTCGAGCCGCACCCATTCGTCGAAGACGCCCGGGAGGCGGTACATGAAGGTATTGTTTTCAGGAAGGTTGTAATCGGTCAGCGCCAGGGTAAAGCTCAACGAATGGTCCTGGGGCTGAAGCACGATGGTCGTGGCGGTATCCGCGGCCGGCAGCTCCCGGACCTCGGCATGCCGGCTGTCCCATTTGCTCAGGCTGCTCACGAAAAGCCTTGCCCGGCCGGTGCCTGCGGGTATGCTGTCCGGTGCGAACCGGTTGATGCCGTTTATGGAACCATACCAGATCCGGCCGCCGGGATCGTGGAGGAAGGCATTGTGGTTGAATTCGTTCGTGGACAGACCATCGGTAGTGTAATAGTTGAAGAATGTCCTGGTGCCGCGGTTGTAGCGGCTCAGGCCGTTGAAGGTGCTGATCCAGGCCTGGTCGGGATTCTGCCAGATCAGCTGGTAGGTTTCGTTGTCGCTCAGCCCTTCCCGGGAGTCGAGTATGGAGATCTGCCTGCGGTCCCGGCTCAGGATATTGATCCCGGCGCCGGCCGTGCAGAGCCAGATATTTCCTTCGGAATCGGGGCTGGCGTGCAACAGCCGGTTGACTCCCAGGGCCGGTTTGGTGCCGGTAGTGAGATGCGCGTTGATTTTTCCCCGGACGTCGATCTCAAACAGGCCGTTGCTGGCGCAAAGCAGGAGCTTTCCCGGCCCGGCCCCGCTTATGAAGTTGATATGCGTGTCTTCAGGGAGCAGCGCGGATCCTTCCCAGGCTGCAAACCGGCTCGTTGCCGGTTCGAAATAGAACAGACCGTGGCTGCCGCCGATCCAGAGCCGGCTTCCTTCCAGGTGCAGCGAGTATGCCTCGCCGATCTGCCGCCGGTCCGGTCCTGCCCCTTCCCAGAAGCCGCTTGATACCGCGCCGTCCGTCTTCCGGATCCGGTACAGGCTGTTGTCTCCCCCGGCGAAATAGAGATACGGCCCGGGGGCGTTTATGATCCGGTTTGGAAGCTGGGTACTGATGTGCTGCCAGCTCCGGCCGTCGTCTGCAGACCGGAACAGGCCGCTGTAGGTGCCGGCATAGGAGATGCCGGCATCGTCGGTCGCGATGGTGCGCACGCTTATCGGGGGATTACGTATCAGCAGCTGGTGGAAGAGGCGCTTATCGTCCGTGATCTTCAGCAGTCCTTTATTGGTGCCGATCCAGGTGATGCCGTCAGGATCGAAATAGAAGCAGTTGAAGGTCCGGCCGGTAAAAAGTTCGGAGCTTATGGTATCCAGCTGCCGGCGAGCGATATTCAGGCGGTGCAGCTTCGAGGGGCGGCCGAGGGCGAAAATGCTTCCCTGCCGGTCGGCGGCCACGTCGATGATGTTCAGCGCCCGGAACGAGGTCTGTTCCGGCATACCGGCGTCGAGCGGAAGGCTGGTATCCTGCAGGCAGAGCCGGCCTTCGCCGAATACCGCCCGCCAGTGGCCGCTGCGCTTGATGAAGTACGGGTTCATGCGCATTGCCGAGACCGGCAAGGTATCCATCCTGCCGCGGCGCATGTCGGCGATATAGTAGCGGTTGCTGAGCTCCGTCCGGATCAGCAGGGTATCGGGGCCTTCGAGGTCGAGCCGGCTGGCCCGTTCCCCCGGGTGTCCGTTCACGGAGAGCCGGGCCAGCAGCGAATCTTTGCCGCCGGTGCCGATCCTGTAGACCGCACCGGTACTGTAAGCGGCGTAGAACCGGCCGTCCGCGCCGAGGCAGCCTGCCGTCAGGGTGCCGTCGC
>JASLDA010000067.1 GCA_030151745.1 Chitinophagaceae bacterium
CAAATGGTTCAGCGGCATCGGGCAGGAAGCCATCGCCGTAGGCGCCACGCTGGCCCTGGACAGCGACGAGTATATCATGCCGATGCACCGAAACCTCGGGGAATTCACGGCGCGGAAAATGCCCTTCGACAAGCTGTTCATGCAATGGCAGGGCCGCAAGGAAGGCTTTTCCAAGGGCCGCGAGCGCTCCTTCCACTTCGGAGCGAACGAATACCATATCTGCGGGATGATCTCCCACCTGGGTCCGCAATTGGCTATCGCCGACGGCGTGGCCCTGGCCCATAAGCTCCGCAAGGAAGAGAAGGTCAGCCTGGCCTTCTCCGGCGACGGCGCTACCTCCGAAGGCGATTTCCACGAGGCGCTGAACGTAGCCGCGGTCTGGGAACTGCCCGTCATCTTCCTCATCGAAAACAACGGCTACGGCCTCAGCACGCCGAGCCGCGAGCAGTTCCTGGTCGAGAAGCTCGCCGTCCGCGCCGAGGGTTACGGCATGAAGGGCATCACCATCGACGGGAACAATATCCTCGAGGTATACAGCGAGATCAGGAAGGCCCGCGAGTACTGCATCCGGGAACAGAAGCCCATCCTGGTGGAATGCATGACCTTCCGCATGCGCGGTCATGAGGAAGCCTCCGGCGTGAAATACGTACCGAAGGAGCTGTTCGAGATCTGGGGCAGGAAAGACCCGGTGGCCAACTATGAAAGCTGGCTGCTGGAGAACGGGATCCTTACGCAGGAGCAGGTGGACGGCATCCGCGAGGGCATCCGCTCCGAGATGGAAGCCGGCCTCGAGCGGGGCTTCGCCGCTCCCCCGGTGACCCCGGACATCGAAGAGGAGCTCCGCGACGTGTACGCAGCCTTCGAATCGAAGACCAGCCTGCCTCCAGCAGGCGCGCCGAGCAGCGAGAAGAAATTCATCCAGGCCCTGCAGGACGGCCTCCGGCAGAGCATGGAACGCCATCCGAACCTGGTGCTGATGGGCCAGGATATCGCCGAATACGGAGGGGCCTTCAAGGTCACCGAAGGCTTCGTGGAGCAATTCGGCAAGAGCCGGGTGCGCAATACCCCGCTTTGCGAGAGCGCCATCGTGGGCTCCGCGCTGGGACTGAGCATCAAGGGCTTCAAGAGCATGATGGAAATGCAGTTTGCCGACTTCGTGACGGTGGGCTTCAACCAGATCGTGAACAACCTCGCCAAGATCCACTACCGCTGGGGCCAGAACGCCGATGTGGTGATCCGCATGCCGACCGGCGCAGGCGTGGGCGCAGGACCGTTCCACAGCCAGAGCAACGAAGCCTGGTTTACCCATACCCCCGGCCTGAAGGTGGTGTATCCCTCCACACCGGAAGACGCCAAGGGCCTGCTTTGCGCGGCGCTGGAAGACCCGAACCCTGTAATGTTTTTCGAGCACAAGGCGCTGTACCGCAGCATCAGCGGACAGGTACCGGACGATTATTACACGATCGAGATCGGCAAGGCGCGGGTAGTGCAGGAAGGCGGGGAGCTCACGATCATCACCTACGGCGCCGGTGTGCACTGGGCGCAGGACTGGGCCGCCAAACACCCCGAAACATCCATCCATATCCTCGATCTCCGCAGCCTGCTGCCGCTGGACTATCCCGCGATCCGGGAGGCCGTCGCGGCTACGGGCAAGGTGCTGATCCTGCACGAGGACAGCCTCTTCGGAGGCATCGGCGGGGAGCTCAGCGCCTGGATCGGCCAGCACTGCTTCGAGCTGCTGGACGCCCCGGTAATGCGCTGCGCGTCGCTGGATACGCCGGTCCCGTTTGCAATAGAGCTGGAGCAGGCCTTCCTGGCAAAGGGGCGGTTGGATGAGAGCATCGGGAAACTCCTGGCGTACTGATTTCCTTTGCTGCAATGCGCGGCAGAATGACAGAACCAGCTGCAGTCCGAATGGAAAGCTGAGCCGCACCGGTGTACCCGCCGGTGCAGGAACGACTGCGGAAAAGGCGGCCTTGCACATCCAGGCCGGAGCAATGATCTAAAAAATCTCCATGCCATTTCCGTATATTCATAGCGCACACCGTTCCAATGCGCAAGGCTATAACCCATACCCTGATCTGGCTCGCGTACTTCGGATATGTCGTAGTCACCGACCGCATCCTGGACGGACCGGGGCTGAGCATTGTCTCGGAGATATTCATATACCTCAGCCATAATATCCTGCTGTTCTATACACTGCTGTACTGCCACCGGCGCTTTGAGGCCGGCACTGCGCGGCAGCTGTTTTATTCCGTCTCCCGGTTCGCCGCTGCGATCCTGCTTTTCATTGCCTGCCGCTATTTAGTGCTCGATTGCCTGCTGGTCTGGCTGGTGTCCCCGGCGCCGGGAGATCTGCCGCCCTTAAAATGGTGGACCCTCGCCGTGCTCTGGGTCAGCCGGTATGCCGTTATCGCGCTGGCCTTCCATTATTTCACCAGCTACAGCCGGAAGCAGCGGGAATTCGAGGCGCTGGCCGAAGAGCGCGTCTTGCAGGAGCAGCAGAAGCTCAGCCTGGAAAACAAGCTGCTGCGTGCCGAGATCGATCCGCATTTCCTGTACAATGCGCTGAACGCTCTTTATGCGAAAGCGATGCCGGTGTCTAAAGATCTCGGCGAAGCGATCCTGAACCTTGCCGAGATCATGCGCTATGCCATCAAGCCGAATCCCACGAGCAAGACGGTGCCGCTGCAGGAAGAGCTGGAGCATCTCCGCAACATCATCAATATCGCGAGGTTCCGCTTCAATAACAGGCTTTGCCTGGAGCTGAGGATCGAGGGCGATTTCGGCAATGTGCAGGTACCGCCGCTGGCTTTCATCACGCTGGCGGAGAACGTGCTGAAGCATGCGGCGCTGAACGATCCCGCGGCGCCGGGCCGTATCTGCCTACGCTGGCAGGAAAAGGGAGTGCTGCAATTCTCAACCTGGAACAGGAAGCGCAACAGCCGGGAATTTCCGACGAACGGCATCGGGCTGAAGAACACCATACAGCGGCTCAAGGACCATTACGGCAATGCCTGCAATATTTCGATCGAGGACGGCATCGATCATTTCAACCTGGTGGTGCAGCTGCGGATGCCGGAGCCTGCCCGGGCGGGGGTCATCCATTAGAACCTGGGGCAGGTTCTCCGGTCCTGGACATTCTGCCCGAAAAAGCCTTTTACGAAGGCCGTCAGCTCGAAGCCGCCACGCATTTTCGTCGCCGCCCTGAGGTCCGAATTATTCACATCGTAGGACATGCCGAAGCTGAACTTCGTCCATTCCAGCTTCAGGGTCGGCACCAGGGCGTCGTTCATGCGGTAGAAGAGGCCGCCGCTCAGGGCGAAATCCTTGACATTGCCCGGATCGGTGCGGCACCAGCGCAGCAGGCCTCCCACCATGGTTTCCCGGTATTTGCCCTGCAGCGCAACATTCGCATGGGCCTGCAGGCTCCAGACATCGCTGAACGTGGTATGGACGCCCAGGCTGGCGTTCCAGCGCGTCGCCAGGTTCATGATCTCCCCCTCCTCCGCAAAGGTGGCCCTGGGCTGCGTGAAGTGAAACGCGCTCAGCCCCAGGAAATACACCACGCGGTTGTCTTCGCCGATACCGCTATTGAAGGATACCCCGGCGCCCAGATCGAAATAGCTGAGCTTGTTCATGGGCAAGGTCTCGCCGGCGCCGGCCGAGGGCACTACGATGCCGCCCTGGTACATATTATCGAACGTAAGCTTGCTCGGGTCGAAGGAACGCTGCAGGTAGCCCGCCGTAAACCCCATCGAAAGGAAGGAGTTGTGCGGATCGCTCATGCTCTTGTTGTAATTGATCGAGGGATAAACGCCGGTCGTCTTCAGCGCCGCGCGACCGGCCTTGTCCGTATAGAACATTGCCGAGATGGTCAGGTAATCCACCCCTTCCCGGCCCAGGGCGAACCGAGATTCGGCACTGGCAGCCATCGTCTGGTAGGGATTTCCCAGCGAGTTCCATTGATTGCGGTAGGCGACTCCGGCTTTGAAATCTTCCGTAAAGATCCCCGTCAGCGCCGGATTGCGCAGCACGCTGGTCTCGTAGAACTGCGAAAAGTGAATATCCTGGGCCGCGGCCGGGACGAGGGCTGCGGCAAGTGCGAAGGCGGTAAAGATCAGCTTCTTCATAACTCGGGGTTCACTTGATTCACGATCAGCGGAGCAGCATCACGTCGCCCTGCCACTTGATAGGTTCACCGGTATCGCAGGTCGCTTCTACCGTATAGACGTAGACGTCGGGAGACAGCAGCCGGCCTTCCTTGCGTCCGTCCCAGCCCTGGGTCCGGTCGTCTACCGACATGTTCGTGCGTTCGAAGACGAGCTCGCCCCAGCGGTTGTAGATACGGAAACGGTTGATCGTCTCCAGTCCTCTTCCACGGGGATAGAAAATGTCATTGACGCCGTTGCCCTCGGGCGTAAACGTATTAGGCAGGAAGACCTGGCTCTGATCGCAGAGCACTATTACACGGACGGTATCGGTTGCCGTGCAACCGAAGTCCGATGTGACCTTTGCCGTATAGAGCGTGCTGCGCTTGGGACTGGCCTCGGGATTGTAGCAGTAGTCGCAGTTCAATCCGTCCGGCGGCGTCCAAAGCCAGGTGGATATCGGCCCGGTACCTATGCCCTCCAGCTGGGTCGTTTCCCCTGCAATAATCACGCGGCTCTTACCCGCGTCCACGGTCGGCGTCTCGTGCACGGTGACGTTTACATAATCGGTGTCCGCCTCGCAGGAAGCCATGCGGCTGATGACCATATAGCGCACGGTAGTTATTGGGAAGGCGACCGGGGATGCGGTGTTTGCACCCTGCAGCGTCGTCGGTGGGCTCCACTCGTAGCTGTAGCCGCCGGATACGTTCAGGGTCGTCGTCTTGCCGGAACAGATCTCCACGTCCGGGCTGACCGTGGCATCGACTTTCAGGCGCACGCTCACCAGCACGGTATCGGAATTCTGGCAGCCATTGGTATCGGTGCCCACCACCGTATAGCGGGTCCGGG
>JASLDA010000094.1 GCA_030151745.1 Chitinophagaceae bacterium
TTGGATTTGTGAATACGCGAATTTGTGAATGTGCAGCGCGTAACCCCATTCGCAAATTCGCGTATTCACAAATTCGCAAATCACTCGGGCTCTGCCTGCTTGCTCTTGTGGGCCAGCACGATCATCGTCGAGATGCATAGGTAGAACATGATCCCGACCTTGTGCGTCTCGATCAGCTCCGAGAAGAAGTTGTTGATGAACGAAGCCGCGAACATCATGGCCACGCCCAGCGTCACGTTCTTGTAGAACCGGTCCCTGAAGCGGTGATAGGTCCGTTCCGCCACCGCGAAGAACACGATCAGCAGCACGGCGTAGCCGATCATGGCCGGCCAGCCCTGCTCCACCAGCATGAACAGGAAATAATTGTGCGTCGTGCTTTGCTCCATGTTCCGGCTCACATAGGTCCGGAAGGACGATACCGCGTAGGGTTTGTAGTAATAATAAAATGAATTGGGGCCGTAGCCGGTAAGCGGCTTGTCCTGGCTCATGCGCACGGCCGCGATCCAGCGGTACAGCCGTTCCATACTGCTCATGTCCTCGCCCCGGAAGGTGGCAACGAGGTGATCGGCGAAGGTGAAGTGCGTATAGGTATGCTCGTAGTTCGGGCGGAAGTCTATGTACTTGTTATGGCGGACCATGTAAACCATGGCCAGGGCTATCACCCCGTAGAATGCCGGCAGGAACCATTTCGCGATGCGCAGGCGGATGCCCAGGCCGACGGCGATCGCGAAGAACGTCGCGAGCATGGCGCCCCGGGCGAAGGTGACGTAGATCGCCAGCATGAAGAACGGTATGGTCGCGTACAGGATCCAGCGCTGCCATCTGTGCCAGCGTTTCGTCATCGGGATGGCTACCCAGATCAGCGGGAAGGCCATCGACATGACGGTCGCATAGTCCACCCGGTTGTAGTAGATATTCCCGACCGCCTTGTTGATGAGCGTAAAGTCGAAGCCCAGGTTCTTATGGATCCATACGATCACGATCATGGTGATCAGGATCGGTATCACCAGCAGGAAGAAGCCGCGTATGAAATCCTGCTTCTTCCGGAATACCAGGACCGGCAGCACGAACCCGGAGACCAGGAACCAGGTTTTCGCGGCCAGGAACTTTATCGAGATGAACAGCTCCTGCGAGCAGCATACCGCTACGATCAGCCACAGAAACTGGAAACCTACGACCAGGGTGAGCGGCGAGCTCCAGAAAAAAGCCGGAAGCAGCTTGGGCCGGGCGGCGAACAGCAGCAGGAACAGCAGCAGGAAGCACCACATGATGGGCTCGTCCGGCAAAGAGGTGCTCAGCGACTTGTTCAACAGGAAGATCTGCTGCGAAAGCGGGACGCTGAACAGGAACAGCCACCAGGCTGCGCGCCAGTTCAGCGCCATCAGCCCGAGGAACAGGGCCCCGAAGGGCAGCGCCAGCAGGTAATAGTTGGCGGAATATGCTGAATACGCGAGCAGTGCCAGGACGGCAACGCCTCCCAGCAGCAGCATACGGTTCTCGAGACGGAGTCGCTGTTCGGTAGAGCTCAGCAAGGCGGATAGTTAGCGTTTAACGGTGGTCAGCGCCCGGTAATAGGCCGTAACCAGCACCCAAAGGGTCGCAAACAGCAGGCCTGCGGCCAGGCAGACGACGATGGTCAGCACCAGGTTGAGGCCGGTGGGCTTATCGGGGATATTGGCAGGAGAGATCACCTGGATCTGCGGCTGATCGCCGGTGGCGGTGCCGGCCGAGAATTCGTTGATCAGGGATACGATCCGCGCGCGATCCGTTACCAGCTGGTCTTTCGTAGCCTCGATGTTCTGGATCTCCTCGATCGCGCGGCCGTACCCTGCGCCGCCGGCATGAGAAGGGGTCCCGGTGTTGCCCGTGCGCGTCGGGGACAGGATATCGTAGATATGGAACCGGTCGCGCATCGAAGCGAGGCTGTCGGTAAGTCCTCCGATCATGCTGTCCGTCTTGACCAGGCGGTTCTCCAGGGAGCGTCGGGCATTCAGCCGCAGGCCGTTGTAATAGCCGGTATAGATCTCGTCGATCAGGCGCACTGCGTTGTTGGCCAGGTCGGCGGCAAGCTTCGGATCGGGATCGGTATAGCTTATCTCCACGTTCTGGTACTCGGTCCGTTTTACGTCGAAGCTCTTCTTGAACCTCGTGGCCAGCTTCACGCGGTCTTCCTCCTTGCTGGTGTCCAGCTTGTAGGTCTTGGCGAGCTGCATGTAGTTGATGATGATCCCATGCGTCTGATCGCTCTTCGCGACCGCCAGCACTTTATCGATATCGTCCTCGCGGCCGAAGTAATCGACGAAGGTCACCTTGTCGTTGCGGAAGAGATTGTTGCGGTCGCTGTACAGGGGGTTTGCAACCAGTACGGAGGCGTAGGCCTTGTATTTGCGCGTTCCCAGCAGCCAGGCAACAGCGCCGCTTAAGGCGGCGATTAGTGCAATCGTGAAGATAAAGCCCCGGCGGCGCTGCAGCGTCTGGGCGATATCGATCAGGTCAAAGCGGTTCGTGTCGCTCATTTAAGTGTATGGTAATACGTGAAACGTGAGTCGTAAATCGAAAGTCAATCCAAATCTTCAATCTAAAATCTTCAATCTAAAATCCTAGACGCTTTCCCCGGCCTGGATCTTTTCGGCGTTTTCGGCAAGCTGCAGGCCTTCGAGCATTTCCTGGATATCTCCGTTCATGAAGGCATCTAACGAATAGATGGTCATGTTTATTCTGTGGTCGGTCACCCGGCCCTGGGGATAGTTGTAGGTGCGGATCTTGGCGCTGCGGTCGCCGGTGCTCACGAGGCTTTTGCGGCGGCGGGAAATCTCTTCCTCGTGCTTGCGCACCTGCTCCTCGTACAGCTTGGTACGCATCATCTGCGTCGCCTTTTCCCGGTTGCCAAGCTGGGTCCGTTCCGTCTGGCAGGTGATCACGGTACCGGTGGGGATATGGGTCAGGATGACCTTCGTTTCCACCTTGTTCACGTTCTGGCCGCCTGCGCCGCCGGACCGGGCCGTTTCCATCTTGAGGTCGCTTTCCTTCAGCTCGAAGTCCACTTCCTCCGCTTCCGGCATTACCGCCACCGTAGCGGCGGAGGTATGCAGGCGACCGCTGGCCTCCGTAGCCGGCACGCGCTGCACGCGATGCACCCCGCTCTCGAACTTCAGCGTCCCGTACACATCGTCGCCCACCACTTCCAGCTGTATGTCCTTGTAGCCGCCGGCGGTGCCTTCGGTCTCGCTGATCAGGCTGATCTTCCAGCCCCTGCGCTCGCAGTAGCGCGTGTACATGCGCATGAGATCCCCCGCGAAGATCGCGGCCTCGTCTCCGCCGGTGCCGGCGCGGATTTCCAGCACGGCATTCTTTTCATCCTGGGGATCTTTCGGGATAAGCAGCATGCGGA
>JASLDA010000120.1 GCA_030151745.1 Chitinophagaceae bacterium
GCCGGCATATATGTGAAGACCGCCCTGCCCGATACCGGTCCGCCGCCCACGCTGAGCATCGAGCGCAGCCCGGAACGCATCGCGCGCGGCAGCTACCTGGCCCATCATGTGGCGGTATGCATGGACTGCCACAGCACCCGCGACTGGTCCCTCCATTCCGGGCCGATGGTGCCCGGGAGCCTGGGCGGCGGGGGCGAGGCCTTCACCAAGGAGATGGGCTTCCCCGGCACATTCTACGCACCCAACATCACCCCCTTTGCATTGGGCAGCTGGACAGACGGGGAGATCTTCCGCGCCATAACCACAGGCGTCAACAAAGCAGGCCGGGCGCTATTCCCCGTAATGGCGTATCACCGCTTCGGGACCATGGACCGGGAAGACGTGTATGACATCATCGCCTATATCCGCACACTGCAGCCCCTTGAAAAGGACGTGCCGGTATCCAGGCCGGCCTTCCCCGTGAGCTTCCTGATCAACACCATGCCCCGGAAGGCCAGCTTCAGCACCCGACCCGACCCGGGCAATACCATAGCCTACGGCGCCTACCTGGTAAACGCGGCCGGCTGCGTGGATTGTCACAGCAAGACCAATAAAGGGAAGGTAGTGCCCGGCACCGAGTTCGGCGGCGGCATGGCCTTTCAGCAGCCCGGCGGCACGCTGCTCTCCCCCAATATCACCTTCGATCCCACTGCCGGCATCGGCAGCTGGAGCAAGGAAATATTCATCAGCCGTTTCCGGAAGTATGCGGACAGCAGCTACCGTCCCCTTCGGCTTGGTCCGCAGGATCTGAATACCCCTATGCCCTGGACCATGTATGCCGGCATGAAGCCGGAAGACCTGGGCGCCATCTACGACTATCTCAAAACCATAAAACCCATCGCCCCTCAGGCGAAATAACCAGACTGCAAATCAACCGACCATACCATGAAAAGAACAAACATTCTCCTGGCACTTGCCTCCATGCTGCTCTTCGCCGCCTGCAAAAAGAACGATGCTCCCCAGACCCTGCAATACCAGCTGGTGGCCGATTCATCCCGGGCTACCTGGAGAGGCTACCTGCGCACCGGCTACTTCAACGAAGGCAGCATCCTCGTGGAAAGCCAGAACATTCAGGTGACCAACGGCAAAGTCGAAAGCGGCAGCTTCCAGATGCCCCTGTCCGGCCTTAAGAATTTCAACCTGCCGACGGACAGTCTCAAGGAACTGCTGATCCATCACCTGCAAAGCCCCGACTTCTTCAACATGGCCCTGCATCCCAACCTTTCCTTCAAGATCGGCGCGGTCACGGGCTATAGCGGTGGTGTTCCCGGCGCGGTGGCCGGCGCCAACTACACCGTAAAAGGCGAGCTCAGCATACTGGGCAAGCCGCTGGAGATAAGCTTCCCGGCGCGCATCAGCATATCCGGCAACAAGCTGTACGTAGCGGCGAGCCTGAAGGTGGACCGCACGCGCTGGGGCATGACCTATGCATCGGACCCTGCCCTCCCGGACGAGCAGTACATCATGCCCGAAATGGCCATCGAGCTGAACCTGCAAGGAATCCGGAAATAGTAGAGTATATCAGGGCCCCAGCCGAAAAATCGCCTATGCGATTCGTCGACAAGCTGCCGGTGACCGCATATTGAGTGCGCCCCTTTTCCTGTCGTGGCGAGCAAGAGTTCGAGTTTTGGCGAACCGGGTCGAACCATGGCAGGAAAAGCTGGAAGCACCGCCTGGTTCATGTCACCCTTCGACCGGAAGCTCAGGGTGACATGAACCAGGCGGTGCAAGTTTCTTCTGTCATCTCCGTAACTAGCCTAAGAGAGGCTGCCCCGATTATGGGACAGCCTCTCTTTTAAATTTTCCGCGGACCGCTTATTTCTCCTTTACCACCCTGACGATTGAGGCGGCTCCTCGCTCATCGGTGACGTGGATCATGTAAATGCCATCCGCCAGCCTGCCCAGATCGAAGTGCGCTGATGACTGGCCTTCTATAACAGTACGATACACTACCTGTCCCAGCGGATTCGTTACAACGATGCTGTTCCTCCCAGTGCTCAGCCCGGTCAGGTGAACTGCGCCGGTGGTGGGATTGGGCTTTGCTGCCACTTGCACCACATTTCCACAGTCTGTGAGCACGGCAACCGAGTTGCTGTATCGGTATGCCCCGTCCAGGTCCAGCATTTTTAAGCGGTAGAACGATTTTCCGCTCCTTGCAGCGTAGTCCGCGTAGCCGTACGTTTCGACCGCACTTGAATAGTCAACCGCACCAAGCTCCTCATATGTCCGACCGTCGGCACTGTGCTCGACGACAAAACGGCTGAACGTACGGGCATCGGCCACCCGCCAGCTCAGATCGGTATGGCAGTTCTGCGCCGTCGCTGCAAAGCTCAAGAGGGTGACCGGCAATGGGACGGACCGGCTGACCACGATCGTATCGTTCACCGTGCAGCCGTCCACGAAATTGACGCTTACGCGGTAGGTTCCGGGACCGGATATCACCAGGGAGTCTGCGGTACTGTTGTCGCTCCAGGTGTATTGCGAGGACGGCACTCCAAAGAAGCCGTCGGTACGCAGCACATAGGGGAAAGCGCTCAACGGCAGCGCGGTATCCGGGCCGAGTCCGTAGATCGGGGCGGCGCCGTTATAAGCCGCGATATTCCAGTTGGTGTTACCCCCCAGGTCGATGCTGTGCTGTTGGGCGGTAAAGGGCTGTACGGAGCCTGCGGCCGTGATGCGGCGGAGCCTGACATAGTCGAAAACCGGATGTCCGCTGTTCATCGTTATCGTCGCATTGGCGGTTGTGCTGCTGCTCAGTATCTCGGTGAGGCGGCACGGCGTGCCGCTCCCGTACCATGCCTTGTTGATGGTGGTATTGGTGCCGTTGGTAAAAGTGTAGGTATTACCCGGGAAGAATATCAGGGTGTCGATGGTATTGGAGCCTGTAATAACGCCGCTCCCCTTGTACTCCACCCTCCGGAGCGTATTGCCGGCTCCTACGATACCGACTGTGGACGCATTGCTGGGATTGGTAAAGGTGAGCGTATTGATCGCAGCGGAGGTCATGCTGACGGATGAGGTAATCGTGTTCGTCACGTTTACGGTATCGTAAGACATGCCGTTGGCCTTGAAGTCGCTGGTGGTGATGGAAGAGTTGGCGGCATTCAGGCTGTGGTTGGCGATGGTCCCCTGGAAGCGCCAGCCGAAGGGAGCGACGACGGAGGAATTACTGATATTGATGGCGAACACATTCCCGGTCGCTGCCGAGTTGTCCACCTGCAGTACATTCAGCTTGATGCCTGAGGCATTCCAGGTGCCGTTGTACAAGCTGATATTGGTCTGAGCATTGCTGAAGTCGTTCAGCATGGTGAGGCTGCTGCCCGGCTTGTCGATAATAAAATCGAAGTCGCCCAGTACATTCCCTTTCATGAAGGCCGGGCGGGCTCCCCCTTTGGCAGTCACCAATGCATTAAAAGTAGCGGCAGGGTTGAGGATGATGCTGTCGCCCCAGATCTCCATGTTCCAGGAAGCCGATTTATTCCAGATGGGCGAATTCGTGGCATTTGCCCAATTGAGGTTGCGGCAATAGGCATTCCCGTTATTCGTCGTAACCGTTTTGCTGACGGCTGTAAATCCGCTGCCGGCATCGAAGTACACGTCGTCGTTCACTGTAGGTATGCATGCACCGCCGGCGCCGCCGCTGGTATTGCTCCAGTGTGCATTGTCGTTCCAGTCGCCCGAACCGCCTACCCAGTAGTGCGGTGTGCCGGCTGCGGAAGATATATTCCATCCGGAGTTGCCGCCTGCATCCGCGCCGCTCAGGGCAACGGCCGGCACGCCTGTGGCAGTCATGTTCTGAAGGTAGACGTTGGACATGACGATCACCGCGGAGGGGTTGAACGCAAGCGTTCCTGTCGGATTGCCTCTCATCTCCAGCAGGCCCGTACAGGTTGGAGATGAAGCCTGCAAATACTTGTTGATGGTGTTAGTGCCTGCAAACTTGTAGTTGCGCGATCCCGCAAGGACCAGGCTGTCGATGCTGTTGCTGCCCGTGATGCTGCCTGCCCCCTTGAACTCCAGCCGGCGAATCGTGTTGCCGTTTCCTATCTGTG
>JASLDA010000134.1 GCA_030151745.1 Chitinophagaceae bacterium
AAAATGCAAAATGCAAAATGCAAAATGCAAAATGCAAAATGCAAAATGCAAAATGCAAAATGCAGACGACCTGGCATGAGATTTTACCCGATAACCTGCCAATACTTACATAATGCCCCGCGCTATATTTCTCCTGGGTCTGCTCTCCCTCTGCGCTGCCAGCGCCTTTGCCGCCGCGGATTCCTTGCAACTCAATGCCGCCCGGTCCGGTCCGGGGCCGCAGGAGGAAGGTGGCGGGCTTTCCCCGGTAAGGCTGAACCTGCCCGTGGATGCAGCCATCACCCTTCCGGCCACGGCCTGGACGCTGTATGCCTTCCCGAAAATTTACAGCAAGCCCAATATCGACTCCGCCACCCTGGCAGGCTTATCGAAAAACAATATCCCCGCTTTCGACCGCTGGGCCGTCCGGCACTCCGATAAGGCAGACGAGCTCAGCAACTACGCCTTTTACGGGTCCGTTCCCTATCCCTTCGTGCTCCTGGCAGACCGTGCTATCCGCAAAGACTGGGCTCGGGTCTATGGTTTGTATTGGGAAGCCATGGCAATCACGGGTTTACTCTATACGGCCGGCGATTATTTCGTGGACAGGTACCGCCCGGAAGCCTATGACCAGACCAAAGATTTCGGGGAGCGGCAGAGCGGCAACTCGAAGAACGCCTTCTTTGCAGGACACGTTGCGCTGGTGGGCACCGCCACGTTCTTTGCCGCGTCTATATATGATGAATACCACCCCGATAGAAAGCTGAAGTGGTTGTTCTACGGCATCGCGACCGCCGCCACCGGGACGACCATTTACCTGCGTCACCAGGCCGGCAAGCACTTTCCCTCGGATTTGCTGGTAGGTACGGTAGTCGGCCTGGGCAGCGGCATGCTGGTGCCCCGCCTGCACCGCAACAAAGCAGCCCGGGCTCATAGCTGGAATATCAGCCCGAGCATAGGACAGGGCTACGGGCTCGCGGCGACCTGGCGGTTCTAGCCGTAAGGCCTGCTGCCGCAGAAAGCTATGCGGGTATAGCGACTAAGCCCCGGGCCTATGATTTTATGGGCTTACCTTCGCGTAATTTTGCACCGGCATGAACAGTAGTCCCGCGATCCTCCAGAACGAATCCATCCCTTCCAAGCGCAAGAAAATCATCGTCTTAGGCTCCGGCCCGAACCGCATCGGGCAGGGCATCGAGTTCGACTACTGCTGCACCCACGGCCTGCTGGCCCTGAAGGAAGCCGGATACGAAGCCATCATGGTCAACTGCAACCCCGAGACCGTTTCAACTGACTTCGATATCGCCGACAAGCTCTACTTCGAGCCGGTGTACTGGGAGCATCTCTGGGAAATCATCGAGCACGAGCAACCGGACGGCGTCATCGTACAGCTCGGCGGGCAGACGGCCCTGAAGCTGGCCAAGCGCCTCCATGAGCGCGGCATCAGGATCATCGGCACTTCCTTCGACGATATGGACATCGCCGAAGACCGCGGCCGCTTTTCAGACCTGCTCAAGGAGCTCGGCATTCCCTACCCGCAATACGGCACCGCCTACACTACCGACGAAGCCATGGAAGTGGCCAACCAGGTCGGCTACCCGGTCCTCGTCCGCCCGAGCTATGTGCTCGGGGGCCAGCGCATGCGCATCGTCATCAACGACGAGGAGCTGGAAAAGAGCGTGGTGAGCCTGCTCAAGCACCTGCCGGGCAACAAGATCCTCATCGATCACTTCCTGGACCGCTGCCAGGAGGCCGAGATCGACGCGATCTGCGACGGCGAGGATGTGCACATCATGGGCATCATGGAGCATATCGAGCCCGCCGGCATCCACAGCGGGGACTCCCACTCCGTCCTGCCGGTGTTCAACCTCGGTCCGATCATCGTGGAAGAAATGGCGGAGATCGCCCGGAAGATCGCGCTGCGCCTGAACATCCGCGGCCTGATCAATATTCAGTACGCGATCAAGGACGGCCATGTTTACGTGATCGAGGCAAATCCCCGCGCCAGCCGCACCACGCCGTTCATCGCGAAAGCTTATGGCGTGCCGTATCTGAACATCGCCACGCAGGTGATGCTCGGTGAGAAGAAGCTGAAGGATTTTCATATCGAGCAGAAGCTGGAAGGCTTTGCCGTCAAGGTACCGGTCTTCTCCTTCAATAAATTCCCGAACGTCCGTGCCGAGCTCGGCCCCGAAATGAAGAGCACCGGCGAGGCCATACAGTTCATCAAGAGCCTCCGCGATCCCTGGTTCCGCAACCTCTATAAAGAGCGGAGCATGCACCTTTCGAAGTGATTTGTGAATTGGTAGATTTGTGAATTGGTGAATGGGCAGAAGCCTGCACTATTGGGGCGAGCGTATTTCTCCTGCAGTATTCCGCAGATTTTTCTTTTCCAAAACTGTTCCGCTGCTATAGTTGGCAAACCGCTAGTCGCCCGACACGTGTATACTGTGTGCATTCACTAATCCGCGTATTCACAAATTCACAAATCAAGCTCCCATGTCCAGTCTCGGCGTACTCTTTTCTCTCAGCCAAAAGGAAGTTGACAAGCTGCGTGCGCAGCCTGACGACGAGGCGCGGATCCGGTATATCGCGGAGCTGGACGAGCATTATTACGAGAAAGACCCGGAACGCATGGCGGCCATCGACGAGTCCTGGGAGGCCATGCACCGTGCGCTCACGGATGGAAAGATCGAGCCCGGCAACGGACGGTTCCCGATGAGCCATATCGTCCTCGGCGGAGAGCAGCTTTATACGGGTGAAGACTATGTGATCAGCCTGAAGACGCCGGAGCAGGTCAAGGAAATTGCGGTATCCGTGAAGAATTTCAACCGGGGCGCATTCCGCAAACGTTACGATGGTATCGACCCCGCGGCATATGCCGCATATTCCGAAAACGACTTCCTCTATACCTGGGATCACTTCGAGGAAATGAAGCCGTTCTGGGCGCAGGCGGCGAAGGAAGGACGCCACGTCCTGTTTACGGTGGATCGCTAAGCCGGTCCGGAGTGGCCATGTCCCTTCGGCTGAAAAGGCAGCCGGCTCCGGTCTGCATGCGCAAGTCTCACACGTAAAAGCACTCAAAGCGCCCGCAGCGCGATTGCCAATTAAACAGGGTCCACATCGATCACCACCTGCACATCTGAAAACGCCTTGTTCGCGCCCAGCTTGCCTTTCTGCTCCTTGAGAAAGCGCTTGGTATGGTCCAGGATCTTCGCGTCCCGGGGGCATTTGAGCCAGAGCTCGTGTACGTAGAGGTTGCGCAGCCTGGGAATGATGCCCGGCACGGGGCCCTGCACCTGCACGCCTTCCAGCTCTTCCAGGGCCGCAGCGAAGACGCTCGCCGCTTCCATGGTTTTTGCATCGTCCTCGTTGCGGAAAATAACCTTGATCATCCGCACGAACGGCGGGTACTGGAAAAACTCGCGGTAGCTGATCTCATGGCGGTAAAAGGCCGCCACGTCGTGATCGATCACCCATTGCAAGGTCGGGTGCTGGAGGTTGTAGACCTGGATAAGCACGCGGCCTTCGCCGTCCGAGCGGCCCGCCCGCCCGGCGACCTGCTCCATCAGCTGGAAGCCGCGCTCGTTCACGCGGAAGTCCGGGTAGCTTAGCAGCGAGTCGGCGCTGAGAATGGCCACCAGGGCCACCGGTGCGAAGTCCAGGCCTTTCACCACCATCTGCGTCCCGACGAGGATATCGGTGTTTTGCGCCTCCATATTGTCCAGCAGCCGGGTCATCGCGTTCTTGCCGCGCATGGAATCGATATCCATCCGGTCGACGACGGCTTCCGGGAAGGCCATCTTCACCTCTTCCTCGATGCGCTCCGTCCCGAAGGATCTCGATACCAGCTTCTGGGAGCCGCACTGGGCACAGCTTGCCGGCGGCGGGGTGCTGAGCCCGCAGTAATGGCAATGCATCTTGTCGGAGCTCTTGTGGTAGGTCAGCGAGACGGCGCAGTTGCGGCATTGCGGCACCCAGCCGCAGGCCACGCAGATCTGGAAAGGTGCATATCCGCGGCGGTTCTGGAACAGGATGATCTGCTTTTTTTCCGCCAGGGCCTTCTTCATGGCTTCCTGCAGCTCCGGCGTAAGGATCTGGAAACCCTCCTTGCGCACCTTGGCCAGGGAGGCGGCGTTGACCAGCTCGATGGCCGGCATCTTCACGCCCTTGTAGCGCTCCTTAAGGGGGGTGTAGGCGTAGCGCTTCGTCATCACGTTGTGCAGGCTTTCAACGGAGGGAGTCGCCGAGCCGAGGATGACACCGGCGCCGTAGAGGTTGCCCAGATAGATCGCGGCGTCGCGGGCATGGAAGCGGGGGGCGGGATCGCGCTGCTTGTAGGATCCGTCATGCTCCTCGTCGCAGATGATGACGCCCAGCTCCGGGAAAGGCAGCCAGAGCGCGGAGCGCGGTCCTACGACGACCTTGTAGCTGCCGTGCTGCACCTTCTCCCAGATCTCGACGCGCTCATTGTTGGAGAAGCGCGAGTGATACACGCCCAGCTCCGCCCCGAAATAATTGTAAAGCCGGCGCACCAGCTGCGTGGTCAGCCCGATCTCGGGCAGCAGGAGCAGGGCCTGTTTCCCCGCGGCGATGGTGTCGCGGATCTTCTGGATATAAAGCAGGGTCTTGCCGCTGCCGGTCACGCCCTGCAGGAGCACGACGCCCTTTTCGGCGATGCCTTCATTCAGGCTTTGGTAGGCGGCTTCCTGGGCCGGCGTGAAGCTGATCTCCGCAAGCTGCTCCGGGGCCTGCGCCGCCAAGCGGTCCGTAGCGCGGTCTTCGATCTCGAACACGCCTTTCTCAGCCAGGGCGCGGATATGCGTTCCGGAGATGCCGCCGCCTTCCGTAAGCAGGGCCTGCCGTACTTCCGGTCCTTCCGTGGCCGAGATGGCAATGAAGCGCATCAGGGCCTCGAGCTGTTTCGGGGCCCGGGCCAGGGTGTCGAAAAGGCCCGCCAGTGCGGATTCCTCGTGGTAGGCATCCGCCAGGGATACGATTTTCTCGGTCTTGCGCTTATAGCTTTCGTCCAGCGAATCGTTGACGATGACGGCCTCGGCTTCGAGCAACTCGTTGAGCACCTTGATCAGGTGCCGGCGCCCGACCAGGTTGCGCAGGTCCGAGATGGAGATCGCGCCTCGGTTCTGCAGCGCCGTCGCGGCAATGCCGGCTTCGTAGCTCCAGTTGAAGTCCTGGTGCTTCGGGGCCCATTGGAGCCGGGTCTCCGCGGCCAGCTTCAGGTGGGCGGGCAGCGCGGCCTGCATGACCTCCCCGGGGGAGGCCGCATAGTAGCCTGCGATCCACTCCCAGAAGCGTAGCTGCACCGGGCTCACGACGGGGATCTCGTCGAGCACGCTGCGGATAGGCTTGACCTCGTATGCGTCGGGCTTATCGTCGTGGAGCCGGCTGACGATGCCGGAATACTGCTTGTTCTTACCCAGCGAAACCTCGACGCGCATGCCTTCCCGGAGACCCTCCTGGAGCTCCGCCGGCACTCCGTAGGTCAGGGCCTGCGGCAGGGCCAGCGGCAATATCACATCGGCATAGCGGCCGTTCTCAGAAGGCTCCCTCCCAAACAACACTGACATCGCATCAAAATTAGACACAGTTTCTCAGGATCGGGAACAATGGAAGGGATTGAGCGGATCGGAGGAAATGATGGGCTCCTCCGCGCCGGGCTCCGTTCCGCAAGTTATTTCGCCTGGCCGCGGAGCTGCTCCAGCTTGGCCTTGTCGCCGTCCCAGAGGGTCTGCTGCTTTTCCTGGGCGGCCTTGTTATCGGCCAGCTTCTTCGTGAGCTGCTCCTGCTGCTTCCGCAGGTCGTCGCCCTGCTTTTTGAGATCGTTGAAGGACTTTTCCGAACGGCGGATGACCTCTTCCTGCTGCGCGATATCGCGGTTCAGGTAAACGCGGCTAAGGGAGGTCTGGAGCCCGTCCAGGAAGGCTTTCATGCGGCCGCCGGTCTGGGTGTCGTTGCTCTGATTGACGAAGTTGTCGTAGCCTTTGGACACGAGCAGCACCACCGTGCTTTTCTTCTTGCTGCCGTCGACCTTGAGATAGATATCGACCTGGCCCGTAGCCACCTCGGGCCAGCTGACCCCTTGCCAGACAGCGAAATCACCTTTCGATTTGGGCTTGCCCGGACCGCTGGTTTCCATTTTTGCGAGGACCGCCTCTTTCATATCCGTCTTCGAAACATCGTATTCGACGGTCATTCCCGGGTGATCGGCTTTCTGGTAGCGGATCGTCGCGTCTTTGGCATTTTGGGCAGCCAGCGGCGAGAGGCCGACAAGGATCAGGGCGGAGCTAAGGAGGATGTGTTTCATAGGGGAAACGGTTGAGGTTAGGGTTGAGTAGTACAAAGAAAGGATATCTTCTCCGTTGCTGCACTATATGCCGGAGGGCGCTAATGGCACATTCATATAATGCACGTTACGGCTGTTCCTGCCAGCCGGCGTCGGCCGGGCAACTTAGACAAACGGTAACCGAGCTATAGTCCGGGAAGCCCGGTTATTTCCGTTGGATTTTTGGATAGAGTTGGATATGGTTGCTTGGGAAACGAGCCGTGGCCCCATAATGCTCTTACGATGAACATTATCCAACCTCATCAACCTCTGTCCAACTTTATCCAACAATAACACGACAAGGCCTTCTTATAAAGACTCGTGAGCGTATAGCATGTTCACTGCGGTCCAGGTCTCGTCGCCGATCTGGCGGGTGTATTTCACTTCTGGGTTTATCCGGAAGCCTTCCCGTTCGTAGCAGCGGATGGCCGGCGCGTTCCAGTCGAATACATTCAGTTCGATGCTGCGCCGCTGCGGGTCCTGCTTTGCGATACCGACGAGGGCGCGGATGATGGCGCCGCCCACGCCCTTTCCGCGTGCAGCCGGGTCGCCGATGAGGATGCGCCCGATGAGGATCGATGCCGGCTTGTAGTATAGCTCTGCATGCCCGATGACCGTGCCGGTGGCGGCATCTGCGACGTTATAGGATACCCGCGCCGGATCAGAGGCGCTCTCTTCCAGCTGGGCCGGCGTCAGGGGAAACCTGAAGATGGG
The DNA here is from genome assembly GCA_030151745.1 of Chitinophagaceae bacterium. Taxonomy (GTDB): domain Bacteria; phylum Bacteroidota; class Bacteroidia; order Chitinophagales; family Chitinophagaceae; genus UBA1952. The sequence continues at coordinate 7,037 of JASLDA010000134.1, forward strand.
TCCGGAGTACTGCAGCAGCAGCTCCGGGCTGTCGACCCAGGAGATGAGACGATCGTAATCGGCGGGCCCGAAGGGCGAGAGTCGGATCATGCTCCCGAAGGTAGGAGTTCAGGAGCGGGCCGGCTCGCTGCTCCGCTGGTTGGCGGCGTGGGCCGCGGCGGCCATGTCGCGGATCAGCGCGGGGTCTTTTTCGATCGCGTTGCCCACGACCACGACGCTGGCGCCCGCGCTGGCTGCGGTATGAACAGCCTCCGGAGTCCGCATGCCCCCGCCTATGAACAGCGGCGCGGTGGTATTGCGGGCCACCTTGGCGATCATCTCTTCCGAAACCGGATAGCGAGCCCCGCTGCCTGCATCCATATAAAGCAGGTGCTGGCCCAGCAGCTCCGCGGCCCAGGCCGTACAGACCGCTATATCGGGCTTGTTGGCGGGGATGGGGCTGCTGTGGCTCATATAGGATACCGTCGTGGGAACCCCGCCGTCGATAAGCATATATCCGGTGCTCATCACTTCGAGGCCGGAGGCTTTCACTGCGGGAGCGGATACCACGTGCTGGCCGATGAGCAGCTCAGGATTGCGGCCGGAGATCACAGACAGGTACAGCAGCGCGTCGGCATAGGAGGTCACCTGCGCCGGGGAGCCGGGGAAGAGGATCACGGGAATATCCGATTCGGCCTTGAACTGCTGAATGCAGGCGTCCATCTGGTGTCCCACGACCAGGGAGCCGCCGAAGAGCAGGTAGTCGACCCCGGCCTCGTTGCAACGCCGGGCGAGCCCGGGGATATCGGCCGGCGCGATCTTGTCGGGGTCGGCCAGAACGGCAAAGCCCGGCCGGTACTCCGTCTTGCGGCGGCGCAGGTCGTTCAGGATATGGTGCTTCTGTACAGACATCGTGGAGGACAAAGGTGCCGATATTCCCCGGGATGAATGCAAAGTGCAAAATTCAAAATTCAAAACCAGGGATGGGCAGGGGCACATCTATTTTGCCCGGGCAAAGCTCGGGGAAGCCAGAAGGGCAATTGCCGCAGTAGAATCCCGAAGCTGCATGACATTACCTGTTAGGGATGACACATCCAAACAGCCCGGGCTTTGCCCGGGGCTGTTCAAAGACCTAAAAGCTACATGCAGGACCGTTTGTCGTTCGCAAATTCGCCTATTCGCCAATTTGCAAACCGGCTTCCTAGGACCGTCGGCGCAGCTCGTCCCGGATCTCGGTGAGCAGGACTTCGGTAGCGCTCGGAGCCGGGGCAGCGGCAGCTACCTCTTCCTTCTTGCGGATCAGCCGGCCCATGATGCGCACCATGATGAAGATGCAGAATGCGATGATGAGGAAGTCTACTATAGACTGGATAAAGTGGCCGTAGGCAAACACGTTGGCACCGGCCGCCTTGGCCGCATCCAGCGAGACATATTCGCTCGCGCCGTCCTTCCCGGGCTTCAGCACATAGAACAGGTCATTGAAATTCGTGCCCCCCGTGATCATGCTGATCAGGGGCATCAGCACGTCGTCCACCAGGGCGGAGACGATCTTGCCAAAGGCCGCACCGATGATCACACCGACGGCGAGGTCCATCACGTTGCCTTTTAATGCAAAGGCCTTGAAATCCGATACGAAGCCCATAATGATTCAGCTTGGTTTGGTGAATGTATGTATGGTTCTAAGCGAACCCAATCGGGCGTAAATCTAATAAACGGCTCAATCAATTCACAAAGAGGCTTTTTATGCTTGTGAAAAACAAATAGCCACAATGGAAACATTTTTTCTAAAAATCGTTTCCATAGTTTTGCGCCCGAATATGGATGTATACCGGAAAATACTGCTCGTCGCCACCGATCTGTTCCGGCAGTACGGCTTCAAGGCCGTTACCATGGACGAGATCGCGCGCCGCGGCGGTATTTCGAAGAAAACACTGTATCAGCATTTTACGTCCAAGCCGGATGTGGTGCTCGCAGCGGTCGAGAGCTACCAGAGCCATATTCATGGTCTCGTGCAGGGGGTGATCGACGATTCGGAAAATGCCGTTGAAGCCATGGTGCGCATCAACGCCGTGCTGGGGCAGATGTTCCGCCAGCTGAACCCCATCGCCATGATGGAGCTGCAGCGTTTTTTCCCCGAGGCGTACAAGACCTTCCGCGACCACCAGATGAACGACGATGTAGCCCTTATCCGCAGCAATATCGTTCGCGGCATGGAGGAAGGTCTTTACCGACTGGGAATGGATGCTGACCTACTGGCACGCTACCGCCTCGAAAGTTGCCTGGTAATTTTCCAGCCGAATTCACTGGTTAATCAGACCCATCATCCGCATCAGGCTGCTCTCGCCATTATGGAGAATTTCCTCTATGGGCTGATGACGCCCAAAGGTGAAAAGCTTTACCAGAAATACTCCGAAAAATATCTCAACGAAGTACCCCGGATATGAGACTACGGTTTACCCTTATCTGCTGTTTCCTGATCGGTGGCTTTCTGCCTGAGGCGGGGGCTGCGATCGATCCGGCCGCCGAAGGCGTGCTCCGGATGAGCCTGCAGGATTGTATCGACTATGCCATGAGCCATGCCGATACGGTCAAGAATATGCGCCTGGCCATTCTGAAGCAGCAGGCGCAGAACAATCAGATCAAGGCCGGCGCGCTGCCGCAGGTGAACGGCGCCGGCGAGTTCGACGCCTATATAGATCCGCAGAAGGCCCTGCTGCCGCTGGCCTTCCTGACGCAAAAGCCCGAGGACGCGGATAAGTTCACGCCGGTGCAGTTTACGCCGAAGTACCAGGCGAACGGCAGCGTGACCGCCCGCCAGACCTTATTTGACGGATCGTTGCTCGTGGCGCTCAAGGCGCGCAAGACGATCATGGAGGTGGTAACCGCCGCCGCGGAGCTCAACGAGCAGGGGGTGGCCTACAATATCCAGAAGGCGTATTATGCAGCGGTTATTGCAGAGCAGCAGTTCCGGACGCAGCAGGTCTCGCTCCGCGTGGCGCGGGAAATGCTGTACGAGAACCAGGTGATGTATAACACCGGTACCGCCGAGAAGATCACCGTCAGCCGGAGCGAGGTGCAGGTAAGCAATCTGCAGACCGACAGCCTGCGCACCGCGTCACTGCTGCAGAC
>JASLDA010000139.1 GCA_030151745.1 Chitinophagaceae bacterium
GTCCGCCTGCTATCTGTACCCCGTCGGCCACGGTCTTGGCCGAACGTCCGCCGGGGCTTGAGGCGTCGATCATAGGAGCCGCCATCGCCATTTCCCGGTACGCGAGCCGGCGATTCCGCTGGTTCAGGCCGGGGATGCCTAACCCCATATCCAGAGCATCGGGATCGAGAAGAAAATCGTACTGCTTATTGTAGCTCTCCGTGCCCTGGCCTACCAGGTAGCTCAGCTGCCTGCCCTGCCCTACCCCGAATCCGATATTCGTGTTCCAGTCGTTTGTGTGATCCAGTGATGCAAACAGTCCGTACGGGTTCCAGCTGTGCGGCCGGAATGCATCCAGCGATGCATCGTATAGCGTGGCCGCAAGCTCGGAGGCTACCTGCTCGCCCTTGCGTCCCTTGACGCGCAGCGTCCAGGTCTCGTTCGTACCGGGCTGCAGCTTGTCGCGGTGCGTCTCCCATTCGATGTCGAGGTCCTTGTTGGTCCAGGGCACATTCACGAATGCCGCGGCCATATATACGCGGTTATCCTTTACCGTAACGTATGATACCTGGATGCCGCCGCGGTCGCTTTCTTCGATGGTTTTGGTCCATTGCAGGGACGGCGCTTTCAGCTCTTGTGCGCCGACGGCGATCTTCCCGTCCATAGTCCGCTGCATGCGGATGACGGACAGGTCGTTCAGCGCGCTGCTCAGGTGTACGGAGGCCCTGGCCCCAGGCTCCAGGCTCTGCTCTGCCGGCACCGTGAGCAGCCCGGCATAGGGCTTCCCGCCGTTCGCGGGATCCCAGACCTGAACATACTTCTTCTCCAGGATCTCCTTGCCCGATTTATCTTTCGTCCGAAGGGTGATCAGGTACCAGCCGTTTACGTTGAATGTACCGGGCGGCATGGGGATCTGCCCGCGCCTGGTCGTCTGCAGCTTCAGCTCTGCCGTGGTGGCTGCCTCGGCCCAAGTGGTATGATCGGCTTCGTCCTTATAGGCGTCGAGCGGGAAGGCAGCGCGGAACGCGGCCTCGCTCATCGTGAACTGGTCCGGCATTTCCCATTCCCGTTCGCGATAGAAGACCTCCGGCTGCTTCAGGCGCGCAACTCGTACATCTACGGAAGCCGGCACGAATATGCCGTTCAGGTTTGTCGTCGTGACAGCGAGCGTATCCAGGTCCCTGCGGGTGCCGCGTGCCGGGATGGCTTGCTGAAACTGCAGCGAGCGATAGCCTGCCGATATGCGCTGCGTTCCGCTCCGGGTCTCGCCGTTGAGATCGGTGACGTCCGCAGAGACCACGTATGTAAACACCGGCAGCGAGCGCTCGTCGATGCTGCGGTCCGGCAGTGTCCGGAACGAAATGCGGAACTTGCCCGAAGCATCGGTGGCGGCGGTTCCCGAAGCGATTTCCTGCTGCGGGGAATAAAGCCCGCCGCCATAGCGCGAGGCATACCACCAGAAGGGCCAGCGCACCTCGCGCACGACCCGGTATTTCACCGTGGCGCCGTCTACGTTGTTCCCGGCATAGGCCTGCGCGAAGCCTGTAAGGGTAGCGGAATCATTCAGGGTATAGTCGCTTTTCAGCGTATCCCAATTCACGCGGAACTTGGGCCGCTTGTATTCCTCCACGCTGAAATACACGCTGCCGGTGGAGGTCTCGATCCGGAAATTGCCGTTAAGGCTGCCTGTCGGGATGACGAAGCTGCCGGAGACGGATCCCCATTCGTTCGTCTTGAGCTTCTTCACTTCAATCTGCTGGGAATTGGCGTCATTGAAGAGCACATCCAGGTCGCGGCCGCTGAGCACCTGGCTGCTGCGGCGGTCCGGGGCCGTTTCCAGCAGAATAGCTTTGAAATAGACCGTCTGCCCCGGCCGGTAAATGGCGCGGTCGGTGAACAGTATAGTGTGCGTCGCCGATACCCTTTCTCCTTCACCGCGGTCGAAGCTGAGGTAGTTGATGGATGCAAACTGGTCCTGGCCGCGGCGCAGGATTACACCGTTGTAGTATCGTTCGGCAGCCGGCACGCTGAAGGAGCCGTCTGCCCCGGTCGGGCCGACCATTTTCTCCGGGAACTCGTAGCGCTTGCGGTTATTGTTCCATCGCTGCCCGACGAGGCTGACATCCGCATTTGCAACTGCCGCTCCGGACTGGCGGTCGAGCACGAAACCCGCTTTAGGCTGCGTCGCAGTACTTGCTCCCGTCAATACGACTGCCAGCCGTGTCGATTGGCAGACGGCGAAGGTCAGCAGGTTGTTTTCCTGGTCGAAGCTCTGCTTGCCTGAAATCAGGATCGCGTACATGCCCAGCGGCAAAGCTTCGATCTTCAGCTCGGCGCGGTGCTCGGCCAGGTCTTCGGAGCCGGGCAGGCTCACGCTGAAAGCCTGGACCGGCGGGGCTGCGAGCAGTTTCTTCGCATAGCTGTCCTGATTGTACCGGCCCTCTTCCCGGTAGTCCTTCGGATCCATCCTCACTACGCGGACCCAGGCCTGCTGCAGGTTGCGGTATGTGACCAGGACCTTCGACGGCGCTTCCGGCAATACGGCTTCCTCGGCTGCGATATTTAGAGAAGGAGCGGTTATGGACTGCCGTAGCTGCGCGGCATTTGCCCCGCCTTCGCTCTTCGGGAACTTCGCGACGATCGCGTCCAGCCTTGCTTTTACGACAGGCAGGTTCTGCGCAGCGAGGCCCGGGCGCCCGCCTTTGCGGGTATTGCCGGGCGTAGGCTCCATCGTCAGCTGGGCCAGGAGGAACGAAGCCTGGGCGCTCAGCGGATTCGTCGCGTAGCTGCTCTCGATACGTTCCAGGGCGGCGCGGTAGCGTTCTTTTTTATCCGGCAGAACGGAATGCTGATATACGAATGCCAGCCGCAGCAGGTCCGCATCGATCAGCGGGTCGGGCCTGGCGTCCTTCAGGTGCAGGCGGATGATCTCCTGATACAGCTGCAGCGCCTGGTACTGCATCGATGCCGTGTCCCGGGTGCCGAAGCGATGTTGCGCGAAGGCCGGGGCCGGCCCGAAGGCGGCGGTATCGTCCATCAGGAATTGGAATGCCGGCCGGCTCAGGTCCTTTTCATCGTTCTCGAAGAAACCGATCGCGCGGAACGCCAGCAGATCAAACAACGTGGGCCGCAGCTGGCGTGTATTTTCGCCTTTGATGACGACAGGATCGTATTGTTCCAGCGGGATCGCCTTCAGTCCCGTGGCATTGCTGACAGAAGCGCGGTACAGCGCCGCTGCGCGGTCCACGAAGCGCCGTGCATCCCAGAATGCAAAATCGCCTGCGCTATCCGTCGTCGCGCTGCGCTGCAGGATCTCGTAGCGGTGATTCTGGTAGTAGCTCCAATACAGCCCTGCCGCGATGCTTTGCCAGACAGCCTTTTGGGGGAATGGCGACTTTGAGATCTGCGCCTCCGAATAAGCGATGCCGAACGAGTCGGCGTTCTCCGTATTCCGCGTCGCGATGCCCATGCGGTAGATCTGCACCTTGAGCTTTTCAGCGGGATCTCCGTTCGCGCCCAGCTTCGCTTCCAGCGCGTCGAGCTGTTTCGCCGCCGATGCAGGCAGGTCTTTGGCAAAAAGGGAATCGATCCGGGTCCATTCCCGCCCGAAGCGGCTGTTCATATGCAGGGAAGTTTGTGCATGGCTCGTGCCGGCAAGAAGCAGCAGGAAACATAGCGTCAGGATCTGCGGGATGCGCATGGTAATGACAGGTTCGGGGTTACGGACAAATGTATGGACGTCCCTGGCGGGGCCTTTCCATAACAGCCGTGCCGGGATTAGGATGGGTTTAACTAAAGGCTTCACCCCATATGGCGAAGCTCCGGCAAAGGTCAGGAATAGGGCCGGACCCGGCTTCCCTGTAATAATGACACAAACATGTCCCGCATACACTTCGTAATCACGTCTATGCAAGTCATTAACGCCTGCGCAGGCATCTATGCAATACATTTACAAACCCGCATAACCCATGAAAGTCACGATCCTTGGCAATAACTCCGCGCTTCCCGCCTATGGACGCAATCCTACGGCACAGGTGGTAAGCCTGTATGGCCAGGATATTTTGCTGGACTGCGGCGAAGGCACCCAGATCAAGATGCAGGAGTACGGTATCCGCTGGCGCCACATGGATCATATTTTCATCTCGCACCTGCACGGGGACCACTATTTCGGCATTTTCGGGCTCATCAACAGCATGAGCCTGCTGGGCCGCACCACGCCGCTGCACCTGTTTGCGCCGGCGCCCCTGGAGGATATGATCAACTCCATGACGGCTGTCACGGGGCATACGCTTTGCTATCCCCTGCATTTTCATCCCCTACCCGAGGGCGCAGGCCTGCTCGTGGATCATAAGCTGTTTTCCGTAGAGTGCTTCCCGGTGGAGCACCGGATAGATTGCCACGGCTTCCTGGTGACACGCAAGACCAGGGGTCGCAAGCTCCTTCCGGACAAGGCGGCAGAGGCGGGCATCCCGGCTTATTTCTACGACCGCCTCAAGGCCGGCGAAGACTATACCGATAAGAACGGCACCCTCATCCAGAACGAGCTGGTGACAGAGGAGGGACCTTCTCCCAAACGCTATGCCTATTGCGCCGATACGGTCTATACAGAGTCGTTCCTTCCGTATATCCAGAGCGTGGACCTGATCTACCATGTAAGCACCTACCTCAGCGATAACGAAGAACGAGCGCGGCTCCGCTATCACAGCACTGCGGCCCAGGCTGCGACCATTGCGCTGAAAGCCGGCGCCAAGCAGCTCCTGCTCGGGCATTATTCGTCCAAGTACAAGGAAATAACCGAGTTCGCCGAAGAGGCGGCGCGCATCTTCCCGAATGTGCTGGCTTCCGAGCAGGGCGCGGCGTACGAAATTTAATTGTGGATTTGCGAATACGCGGCTTCGTGAATGGGCTTAGCTTATATAGCTGTCCTTTGACGATTCTGTCGATTGGCCGATTGCGTTGGGAAACATCGGTTGCATGCACAATCGGTTGCCAGTGAGCGCTAAGCCTGATATCGCCTTCTTTTTAGAACAGGTCCGTATCAAAACGGGATCGCCCTGAACAACTATTTCGATTGTTGCAGGGCGATCATTAATGCCGGGCGCCGTACAGTTCGTTTTCGGGCCCGGAACGCGCTTCTGCGCGCGAAGTCCCGTGGCAAAATCAGGCGGCACCCGGTATAGGCCGAAATAGTTTCCTCGTTCGATGCTATTGTTCGGTAGCCGGGTTTTGCATGCTGAAGGTCGTTTTCCCAGCAGACAATGCTCAAACGCGAAGCATCCAATGCGGAACGAGGCCGGCAAGCGAAGCGTACCCGGCCTCGTTCCGCTGCCAACTACCCGACCTTCCCCCGGCTTCCATCCCGCTCCGTTAGCAGGATCGGGTGCGCGGCATTGTAAGTCGTTTCCAGGTCTTCCATGATCGGCATCATCTCTTCCTTCGCGGCCTTGGCCTTGGCAAGGGCTTCCAGCTTGGTCAGGTTGTCGAACATATTACGGACGCGGATCACGCTGACGCTGCTCTTGAGGAAATGCGCCTGGCGGTAGATGCCGTCGTAATCGCTGCCTTCGCGTACCAGCCGGCCCAGCTGTTTCAGGCCGTCGGGCATGGTGCCCAGAAAGAGGTTGAGCACTTCCTTGATATATGCGGGATCGCCGCCGGAAAGATCGTTGAGATAGCTGAAGTCGACGATGTTATTGTTCATGTCCTGAGTATGATTGGTTTGGACCCCGTCTTTATGACGGGTAAAGCGCAGGATCTCCGAGTACAGATCCTTCGGCTCGAAGGGTTTTGAGATATAGCCGTTCATGCCGCTCTCGAAGCAGCGCTCGGCTTCGCCTTTCAGCGCGTCCGCCGTCATGGCGATGATGGGAATATCGCTGTGGAGCTCGTTCCGGATAATGCGCGTGGCCGTGTAGCCATCCATCTCCGGCATCTGCAGATCCATCAGGATGGCGTCGAACTGTCCGTCGCGCAGGGCTTCCACCGCAAGCCGGCCGTTCGGCACTACATGCGCCGTGGCGCCCTGCCGCGAAAGCGTGTGCGTGACGACCTTCTGATTGATCAGGTTGTCTTCGGCGATCAGCAGGTGGATGCCCCTGAGCACCATCTTTTCGTCCGGGGCGCCGATGGGATTGATTCCCTGCGCCTGCTCCTTAGGCATCGTGGTGACCGCGTATGGGATCTCGAAGCGGAAGGTGGATCCCCGGCCAAGCTCGCTGTCCACCGAGACATGGCCTTTCTGCAGCTCGACGAGCTGCTTTACGATAGCCAGGCCCAGGCCCGTGCCGCCGTACTTCCGGGAGGTGTTCACGTTGTTCTGCGTAAAGCTCTCGAAGATCATCTGCAGCTTTTCTTTCGGGATGCCGATGCCGGTATCGGAAATCTCGACGCGCAGGTTGCAGAAGTTCGGCTTCGAATCGCGGCAGCTGACCTTCAGCGAAACGCTGCCGCGGGAGGTGAACTTCAGGGCGTTCCCCACCAGGTTGATGATGATCTGCTGCAGGCGCAGCGGATCGCCCATCAGGGCGTCGGGCACGTCGTCGGCGATATCCACGCCGAGGCGGATCATCTTTTCGTCGGCCTTGAACTGGAGCGGGACGATCGCCTTGCGGATGGCATGACGGGGCTTGAATGCGATATGCTCGAAGCGGAACTTGCCCGAGCGGATCTTCGAGAAATCGAGGATATCGTTGATGATGGCCAGCAGGTGCCGGGCGGATTCCAGGATGCTTTCCGCATATTCCTGCTGCTCGGCGGTCTGCTGGGTGCTGAGCAGCAGGTTGCTCATACCCATGATGCCGTTCATCGGCGTACGGATCTCGTGGCTCATATTGGCCAGGAAGGTTTCCTGGGCGCTGCGGGCCCGCTCGGCGGCGCGGGTGGCCTGCATCAGCTGGAGCTCGTTCTCCTTGCGTTCCGTGATGTCCGTAGCCAGGCCGCAGATGTTCTGGACCTCGCCCTGGGTATCCAGGAGGGGGAACTTCACGACCCAGAAATACTGCTTCTTGCCGTCGCGCACCACCACATCCTCATAGGTGACCATGCTCTTGTGCAGGATCACCTGCTCGTTGGCGAAGCGGAAGTTCTGGCTGGCGTTTTCGGGGAACAGGTCGGAGTCCCGGTGGGTCAGCAGGTCTTCAGGCGGCATGCCGAAGATCTCGCAGAGCTTTTTGTTCACCACCATGTACCGGCCTTCCAGGTCCTTGATATAGACGGCGGAGGGGATATTGTCGATGATGTCCTGGGTCAGGCGGTGCTGCTGGATGCGGTGCTGGGCCAGGGCCTTGAGCTGCTCCTCCATCATCTTCTCGACGTCGTTGTCCCAGGCTACGACCTGCCATTCTTCGATACGGCCCGCCGCGTCGCGGAGCGGAAAGAAGCGATAGGAGATCCACTTGCTGCGGCCTTCGGGCATCTGGATCTTCAGGTCCTGCGTGCGGATGAAAGGATTGCCGGGCAGCTCCCAGTCCGTCTCATCGGGCAGCAGGAGCGTCGAGGGCTTGCCGATCATCTGGTCTGCAGCCAGCCCCACCAGCTGGAGCACGTTATTGCTCACATATCGCACCATGCCGTCTTTGCCGATGATGGCCGTAACGAAGCCGGAGCCCTCCACCAGGGCCGTATAGCGGGCTTCCTCGCGGCGGGCGTGGCGCTCGGCATGCAGCCGCTTCTGCACATTGCGGTACACCTGGATCAGGCTCAGGAGCAGGAACAGCAGGAGCAGGCAGTAGCCGGAGAGCGTGAAGATGAACCGGCCGTGGGTATAGATCTCGAATTTGCTGCTCTGGATGCGGTAATTCATGCGGGCCGCATGCAGGAGGGCTGCCACATGCGCGGAAATCTCGCTGTCTATGATCCTCAGCCGGGGCGAATATCCTCCGTCGTTTCGGAGCGTGGAGATCTTGGTCTCGATCAGATTGCCGAGCTGATCGATACGCCGGCGGGCTTCGGGATTGTTCCGGCTGAGCTTCTGCAGGGTATCGATGCCGTGCCAGAGCGCCGTTTCGGTATGGCCCCGCGCAGCGCTGTGATCGCCTTGCTGGTACACCTCCCGCATGGCGATAACCCGGGCATTGACATCCTCCAGCTGGAAAATCAGCTGATTCTCCTGCATTGCCCAACGCTGGGCATTCTCGCTTTTATGGTACAGGTTGAAGGCTTGCAGAATGAACCCGACCGAAAAAGCAGCTACCGTCAATATGATAAGCGTGAACGTACGCTTCAGATGCATAGAGGAATAAATTCGGACAAGAGAGGATGGTAGCCGGCAAATTTAAGGAAATTCTGATCTATACACGCCTCTGGTTATATGATTTTCAGTAAGCGATTCAATAAGTAACAGATGTTTAGGCTTGTTTTTCTATCAGATTTTTCGAGTGATGCAGCGGGATGTATTGTGGAGCCCCGAACCTTAATCCACGTAGTCCCCCGGCTCCTGCCGGAAAACATCGTACCGGGCAGCGGGGCAAATGGAAAGCTTCGCTTTTACCCCGTTCCGGTTCACAAATCGGCTTTCAATTAGAGATTACGGAGACTGGAGGGCTTGAGTCTTTCACGAAACCCGGCTTGAGCCGGTGCCTGTAGTTCATGCAGGAAGAGCGGGGCGGGTATGCCCGCCGAACGCTGCCGTTCCGGTCTGTGCCGGACTAGAGTGTTCTTTTATTCTTAATATACAATTTCTACTTTAGGCTTTGGATCATCTTTTAACCATCTATCGTATGACAAACAGTAATCGAATCGTGCTCGTGACCGGGGCTACCGGCGGGCTGGGCAGCGCCATGTGCAAGGAACTTTTTCAGGACGGCTACCGCATTGCCGCGAATTACCGAAGTGCAGCCAAGGCTGCCGAGTGGAAGGCGAAGATGGATGAGGAGGGTGTCGAGGTGATGCTTTTCGAAGGCGATGTGACGGATTATGACAGCGTCGGCGGCATGATCGCGCAGATCGAATCGGAAATGGGTCCCGTCGATGTGCTGGTGAACAATGCCGGCATTACGAGGGACGGCCGTTTTGCGAAGATGAGTCCCGAAGACTGGCACGCGGTGATCGCCACGAATCTGGACAGCGTATTCAACTGCAGCCGGCATGTGATCAACGGCATGATCGAGCGGAAATTCGGCCGCATCATCAATATATCGTCGGTGAACGGGCAGCGCGGG
>JASLDA010000165.1 GCA_030151745.1 Chitinophagaceae bacterium
TTGGATGAAGTTGGATGAAGTTGGATGAAGTTGGATGAAGTTGGATTGTTGGAAAATGTTCGTTGAGGCGACTCGTCAGTCAACGGTCGGCTTGTTTCCCAAACAACATTATCCAACAATCCAACTTCATCCAACCCTATCCAACAATTCAAGCTGCCTTAGCCGATATTGATCAGCTCGACATCGAAGATCAGCGTTGCGTGCGGCGGGATGGCGCCGCCGGCGCCGCGTGCGCCGTAGCCAAGCTCGGAGGGGATATACAGGCGGTATTTGCTGCCGACCGGCATGTGCTGCAGGCCTTCCGTCCAACCGGAGATCACCTGGTTCAGGCCGAACGTGGCCGGCTGGTTGCGCTTGTAGCTGCTGTCGAAGACGGTGCCGTCGGTGAGGCGGCCTTCGTAATGCACGGTTACGCGGCTCGTCGGGCCGGGCTTAGCTCCGCTGCCTTCCTGCAGCACTTCATACTGAAGCCCGGAGGGCAGGCTTACGACGCCTTCTTTCTTTGCGTTCTCTGCGAGGAATTGTTGTCCTTGTTCCATTTGTTGTTGTGCTTTTTGTCCGAGCATTTCCCGGAGGCGGTCCTGAAGACTACTCATGGATAGCAAAGTTGGAGGATTGTTCGTGAATGAAGGGGCAATTGTTGCTTGCCGCGCCGCAAGGAGGGTTACAGGGCCGGCCCGACGATTGGGGCCTTTGTTGTACGGGAAACTGCCTATGCCGGCGCATGGTGCACATTAGGTTTATAAACCCGGCGCGCTGCCTTTGCGAATCCCTTACTTTAGCATGACTCCAAGGTTACCCCTACCTGATATCATGAGTTGGCTTGATAAGATTCTGGGTCGCAGCAAGCCTGCCGCGCCGGAGGTCGCTCCGGCGCAGGACGAAGCGTCCCCGTTTGCCGGGCTGGAAGGCATCCGCTTCGGCCGGTACAGCGACAACAATAAATCGCTGGAAAAGACCCAAAGCTGGTATCGGGCGGAAGAGCAGTACAAGGCCAAGGACTACATGGCCGCCCTGGATGCTTTTTTCGAGTACATCGCAGACGATGCCGCGGGCAATGTGCAGCGCAGCGCGGACGGAAACGGCTACCGGTTCGAGATCGTGCAGGGCTCCCGTGTCGTGCGGGGCAGCTATGACGCAGAGCGTATCCTGGCCGTGGCGCCTGTCGCCGTGATGCAGAAGCCCGCCACCGCTGTAATGCGGAAGCTGCTCGAGCTGAATTATACGTTGTATTACACCCGCTACGCGATGGATGCGGAGCATACGCTTTGCATGGTCTTCGACTCCCCGCTCGGGATGGCCTCGCCTAATAAACTGTACTACGGCCTGCGCGAGCTGGCGAAATCCGCCGACCGGCAGGACGACCTGCTTATCGCCGACTTCGACAGCCTGCAGCCGGCGGGCGACAACCGCAGCGCCCTGGTTCCGGCAGGCGAGGCGGCGGTCAAGTACCGCTACTTCCGGAAATGGATCGCGGCGACGCTCGATGAAGTCAGCACGCTGAACGCGGACTCCTTCGCAGGCGCCATCGCCTATGCCTACCTGACCCTGCTGTACCGGGTCGATTTCCTGATCACGCCGGAAAGCAAGCTGATGGCGGAGCTGGAAGCGATCAGCAACCTGTACTGGAACCGGAAGGATGAAGTCCCTATCGTGGAGCGCAATGCGCTGATGAAGGAAGCCATCCGCAAGCTGCTGGATTTCCCGGAGGACAGCTTCAGGAAAAGCCTGCAGCGCAGCATCGCGACCTTCTCGATCGTCGCCGTGCCGCCGATGGATAAGGTGCGTGAGAACGTGCAGAGCGCCAATAAGGACGCGCAGTGGTACGTGGAAAACAAGTATCCCGGCCTGGCGCTCGCCATCAACGAGTATGGAATGGTGTACAGCCAGTTCTCCTACTCGATGCCCCGGGTGCTGACCGAGCTGCTGCAGCTTTACATGGCCGTGCTGCATGCCGATTTCTTCCGCGAGCTGGGGTTGAAGGAGGCTTTTTACGATCGCGAATCGAAAACACTGTTCAAAAGCCGGATTACTGCGGCCGTAGACGCCATCATCGAGCCCTGGAAAGACAAATACCAGAGCCTGCGCTGGGATCACAGCCGGATCAATTACAATGGTCTCTGGGAATTCGCCTATAGCTTTTCGGAGCATTTCGTCACGCTGAATCTCGAAATCCGCCGGCAGTCCTGACTCCGGCATTCGCACCATGCCGATACAGGAAACCATCGAACACTTTCAGAACGCGGTCGTGCAGATCGCGACCAAGACCGGTACGGGCACGGGCTTCTACCTGCCGGCCTACGATCTGATCGTGACGAACAATCACGTTATCCGCGACATGCGGCAGGCAACGATCAAGGGGCACACCTTCGACAAGCAATTGTCCCAGGTCGTGTTCACGGATGAGCGTTACGACCTGGCGTTCCTCATGCCGCCTAAAAACGCACCGGCATTCCCCAATCTGCGCCTCGGCGAATACAGCGAGGTCAAGGACGGGGACGAGGTCATCGCCATAGGACATCCCTATGGCCTGAACTATACC
>JASLDA010000202.1 GCA_030151745.1 Chitinophagaceae bacterium
CTCTGGAGCGCACCGGGTTCATGCCGCCCTTCGACTGCGCTCAGGGTGACATGAACCCGACGGCGCACGTTTCACTGTCTCTTCCCTGATGACGGTCGTTCTGCATGGAGGTTTAAAACGACATAGGTTCGTCTTCCGGATCGGCCCCAAGTGGTTTAAATTGCAATCATGACGGACCACCCCGCGCTCAAATCCCAATTCCTGCTCGACCCGGAAGTCACCTACCTGAACTTCGGCTCTTTCGGCGGTTGCCCGAAACCGGTATTCGAGGATTACCAGAACTGGCAATTGCTGCTGGAACGGGAGCCGGTGCAGTTCATCGCCGTCAACAGCGCATCCTACCTGCAGCGATCGCGGGAAGCGCTGGCCGCTTATGTCAATTGCAATGCCGAGGACCTGGTGTACGTGGTGAACCCGTCCTATGCGCTCAATATCGTGGCGAAAAGCCTGAACCTGGAGCCGGGCGACGAGATCCTGTCGACCGATATCGAATACGGGGCGCTGGACCGCACCTGGAACTACTACTGCCGCAAAGCCGGGGCTGAATATGTCCGGCAGCCCATCCCTTTGCCCCTCGCTTCCAAAGAGGAGATCATCGAGGCATTCTGGAAGGGATACAGTGATCGCACGAAGGCCATATTCGTTTCGCAGATCACCAGCAGCACCGCGCTGCGCCTGCCGGTCGCGGAGATCTGCGCGGAAGCCAAGCGCCGGGGCCTGCTGACGATCGTCGACGGGGCGCACGTGCCGGGGCATATCCCGCTTGACCTTTCAGCCCTGCAGGCGGATGTATATACCGGGGCCTGCCACAAGTGGATGATGACGGCGAAAGGCTGCTCCTTCCTGTACGTAAGACCCGGATACCAGCATCTCTTCGACCCGCTGGTCGTGAGCTGGGGATACGAAAGCGCGGCACCCTCGTCCTCGCAGTTCCTGGACTATCACCAGATGCAGGGAACGCGGGATTTTTCCGCATTCCTGACGGTGCCGGCAGCGATCGCGTTCATGTCTAAGCATGACTGGCCGGCCATTGCAGCGGATTGCCGCAGGCTCGTTCTCGAAAACTACCCGCGCTTCTGCGAGCTGCTGGGCTCGGAGCCGCTCTGTCCCCTGAGCGGGGATTTCCTGGGACAGATGTGCAGCATCCCGGTCCGCACGGCCGCGCCGGAAGCGCTGCAGCGGCACTTGTTCGGGCACTATAAGATCGAGGTCCCGGTAATGCGGCAGGAAGAGCATGTGTTCCTGCGGTACTCGATCCAGGGATACAACAGCCAGGAGGATCTGGATCGCTTGTATGAGGCTCTCGCCGAGATCCGGCGCAGGCCCCCGGTTCCCGGCCTGCTGATCGCCTAGCTTCCCGGGTCTCATATCCCCGGGAACGCAATTATGCGCTATGCCGCTCATGGGCGATAAGATGCTCTGTTCCGGCAATTTCGGAGATGCAAGGATGTTATTACTTCCGGGCGGGAGTGGGCGAAATGATCCTGTAGAAGTCAGAATTTCCGCGCCAGGTGTGTTTTTCAGATTTTGTATATTATCATTGCTTCGTTCTCAACGAATATACTTTAGCTCACAGATTGCCACTCGTATGCCCATTTTCAAGCGACCCGCTGTTCTCCTGTCCTTGTCGGCATGCCTGCTGCTATTGCTTACGGTCTTGTCCTGCAGGAAATACGAGAAGGAGAGTTTCGGGTTCGAGGCCGGAGGCTTCCGGAACGAGCGCTACGATATGAAGCCTACCGATGAGCTCACGATCCGGTATCCCCTGTCGAGCTCCGGCCCCATCGATATTTCCGAGCTGCGCGTGCAGAGCCAGGAACCGACGATCACCAGCGAATTCAAGCAGTACGACAGTGCCGGGATTCAATGCGTGAAGCTTACGCTGCGGACCAGCAAAACGCCCGGGGGCCTGCATCCCCTGCGGATCACGATCATCAACAGCAATGAGAGTTTCATAGAGCGCACCGCCACGATCCGCGTCGTCAACTTCGCACAGCTGCTACGGGACTCGTCCCGGGCCTACCGGGTGGTAGATACGATCTCGGAAACCCCGTTCAAGCTGGACACGCTTCCGGTCAGATCCCAGTACGCGCTGCGCGTCCGGCAGCTCCGCAGCGATCCGCCGAACCGTTTTATCTTCTCGACATTCGGTTCGTTCAAGAACGGGAACTACCTGCAGGACCTGGTGGTGGACATAGACTCCGTCAGCGGCGAAATAACCGGGCAGAATCCGGCCGGGCTTGAAAACTACAACGGGCACGGCTGGCTCCGTTATTCGGATAACGACGTCCTCAGCGCTTACTTTATCTATACGTATAAATTCGGCCCAGGTACCGGGTACGAGGGCCACCTTTCTTTCTGACCGTATACGCACCAGTGAATATGAATCCCAGCATCTGGCGCTTACCGGCGCTGCTACTATGCCTGGCCTCGGTCCCTTTACCGGCCGGACCCAGGACGTGCTGATGGCCAAGGGCAACGCCCAGTTTACGGTCAGCATGAGTCCCGTGAACCTCTACGGCCGGGCCATGAGCCGGCAGCTCAAGGAGGTGGAAGGCGACTACAGCAAATTTGAGTATTCGGTCAAGTTCTCAAAGCCGCTCAGCTTTACCGGCGAGTACGCGCTCAGCAACTACACGACCATCGGCGTCAACATCAACTATTTCAGGTTCGACCTGAGCGAGCTGCGCCAGGATGCGCTCGGAACGCAGACGGCAGCGACCAAGGGCTCGCATCTCGACCTGAACTTGCGTGTCCTGCGGTATCTCCTGGCGAATGCACGCGGCGCGATCTATGTGCTGGGCGAGATCGGCATGCGCAGCCGCAGCATCGAGTATGCCGGAGGACTCCGGACGATGGCCTATATCAATACCTTTCCCGAAACCCGTAAAAACGATTTCGACCTGTTCTCGTACGACTACGGCGTCGGCGTCCGGGCACGTGTGGTGAAGCAGTTCGGCCTGGCCGCCGAGTTTACCATGCTGTCGCCGTTCGGCCGTTACGGTGTTTTTTATATCCTGCAGCCCGCGGGGCGCCGCTCCGGCGATCAGATCGGCTGGTAATCTTTTCAGCATGCGCAGACTTCTTTTATCCATCTTGCCGCTGCTCCCCGCGCTGGCTGCCTTCCGGGCGGATGCGCAGCGCAACGGCATGTATTTCGATCTCCGGAACAGCTACCTGATCCCGCTCCAGAGCCGGGATGCGCTCATCGGGCATGCCAGCATCGCAAAGGCCGAAAAGATAAGCAAGGACTCCAACCTGTATATCGTCGGTATCTACGATCAATCTCAGGCGCGCCGCGGCGAATACCAGCTGAGCCTGCCTTCGGGATACAGCTTCGACTGCGCCGCCTTCGACGGCCGGAATATCTACGCCCGCTTTACCGACGAGAACCGCGCGGTCCGCTATATCGCATTCGATCAGCAGGCGGCCGTCGTCTTCGATACGACGCTTGCGCTCAGGTGCCTTAGGACGCCCGTAGACAAGGTCTCCTATTACCAGCAAGCCTCCGTGTTCCCGGTCGAGGGAAGCGGCATCGTCGACAATATCAGGCTCTCCGGCAAAGCGCCGGCGGTTACGGTTCGCATCAGCGCCGGCGGCCCGGTATGGGTGAACGGCAGCCTGGGGGCCGCGAATACCGGTAACAAGATCCTGCTGGCCACCGACCGCGTCATCGTGGAGGCCGTCTACCGGTTCTCGGGCGGCGGGGCCTCCCCCGGCGTCCGGCAGACCGATATCGTGATCCTGGATGCGGGGACCGGAACCAGGCAGGGCGGGAGCGTGCTTCCTGCCCTTGGCGGCCAGGCATTCTATCCCGTCAATGCCGCGATCGTGGATGACCAGGTCGAGATCCTTTCCGAATTTACCCGGCAGCAGAAGAGCTTCGGGCGCGTTAAATACGGGGCCGCCATTCACCGGCTGAAGCTGGCGGACGGCAGCATTGCCGGAGCACCGGCCATCAATGAGTTTACCACGACCCTGCTGCGCGACACGACGCTGAAAGCCCGGTCGTTGATGACCAACAGCTACCTGTATATCAGCCATGCCGCGCGCAGTGCGGAAGGGCATTGGTTGCTTGCCATGCAGCAGTTCGCGAAGCTCCCGGTGAAAGTTCGCCTGCTCCACAATGCTAAGGTCTCCTACGAGATGCGGAATCTCTGCTTCGTGGAGCTGAACGCCGGCGCGGGGCTGCTGAGCAGCCACCAGGAGATCAACCCCGGCAATAAGGTCAGCGTCCCTGCTGCATTCTTCTACAATCCCCAGAATAGCGGCAACTACCTGAGTTCGAAATCCCTGACAGACGTCGGCTATTTCGTGACGCCGGATGAGGCCGGACGGCAGCTGGCCTTCGTGTACGCCGACCTCGGCAAGGACCGCAGGCTGAAGATCGGGAATGTGCAGCTCCGCGACGGGAAATACCAGGTAGACAAGCTTACCCGCACCTCCGGAGGCGGCGCTGCCGTTGCCGGGCTGCTTCCCGCGAGCCTCGGCCATACCTATCTCGTCAGCTTCGATACCCAGAGCGGGAAATTCAGCTTCGACAAGCTCAAGCTCGGCAACTGAGCTTCCGCGCCACTCCCGATCAAGGTGTCACCTCCCTTGGAGGTGAC
>JASLDA010000205.1 GCA_030151745.1 Chitinophagaceae bacterium
GGTTGCTGCCGGCGGTGGCGTGCGTTCCGTAGCAGAAGCCGTAGTTGCTTTCTTTGTCGACGAGCAAGCCTCGACACATGCTATCGCGCCGGCGATCAGGAGCAGGTAATGGGATTTCATGCGAGCAGGTTTTTCACCCCGAACCGGGATAATACCGCTACTAATTTAGTACCCAAACGCGGAAGTGCCGCGGCAGGACCGCCGGAAATGAGCTTCTTTTGCGTCCGTAGCACTGCCGGCCATAAAGATTTCCGAGTCCGGCCTTGCAGGAAGCCGGCAATGCCCGACTATTTTCAGATCTCCATGAACACGCAGCCCGGCCGGGCCGAAGCCCGCAGCCCCGATCCCATTTCAGGGGGAACACTCCGCTCCATCATAGGCGGATCTATCGGCAACCTGGTCGAATGGTATGACTGGTACGCGTATTCGGCCTTTGCGCTGTATTTCTCCGCTTCCTTCTTCCCTAAAAACGACGCGACCGCGCAGCTGCTGAACACGGCCGGCGTCTTCTTTCTGGGCTTCCTGATGCGCCCTATCGGGGGCTGGGTGTTCGGCCGGATCGCCGACCGCATCGGGCGCAAGCGAAGCATGACGCTGTCGGTACTGCTCATGTCGTTCGGCTCGCTGCTGATCGCGCTCACGCCGACCTACAATACGATCGGGATCGCGGCGCCTGTGCTGCTGCTGCTGGCACGGCTCCTGCAGGGACTGAGCGTAGGCGGCGAGTACGGGGTATCCGCGACCTATCTGAGCGAGATGGCCGGCCGCCGCAGGCGGGGCTTCTATTCAAGCTTTCAATACGTCACGCTGATCGGCGGGCAGCTGCTGGCGCTGGGCATCCAGCTGCTGCTGCAGAACCTGCTGCTGAGCGAATCCCAGCTGCAGGATTGGGGATGGCGCATCCCGTTCGTGATCGGCGCCCTGCTGTCGGTGATTGCGCTTTACCTCCGGCAGCATCTGCACGAGACCGATGCGTTCCGGGCCCAGGAGCGGAAACCGTCATCCGCGAAAGGAAGCATCGCCGAATTGCTGAAATATCCCCGTGCGATACTGACGGTGGTCGGCCTGACGCTCGGCGGGACCCTGGCCTTTTACACGTACTCCACCTACATGCAGAAGTTCCTCGTCAATACCGTGCACCTGTCAAAGGCGCAGTCGACGCGGATCTCATTCATCAGCCTGCTGATCTTCGCCCTGCTGCAGCCGGCCTTCGGCGCGCTTTCCGACCGCATCGGCCGCAGGCCTTTGCTGATCGGCTTCGGTATATCGGGCACCCTTCTTACCGTGCCCCTGCTGAGCGCCCTCAGCAGAACGCAGGACGTGTACACCGCATTTTTACTGCTGATGGCCGCCCTGGTTATCGTGAGCGGATACACCAGCATCAATGCCGTGGTAAAGGCAGAGCTGTTTCCGGCCCAGGTTCGTGCATTGGGAGTGGGCTTGCCTTATGCCCTTACGGTCGCCGTTTTTGGAGGCTCCGCAGAATACCTGGCACTCTGGCTTAAGGATGCAGGCCGTGAGACCTGGTTCTACTGGTATGTCACGATCTGTATTTTCTGCTCGCTGCTGGTCTATCTCTTCATGAAAGACACCAAGGCCAGATCGCTGATCAATGCCGATACGGAGCGCCCGGAGGAAATTGGGTAAATTAGGGACGCCGGCGCGAGTCATTGCCGTATTCCTGTCATGAAAACGCTTCAATCCCTACGCTATAAAACCCGCATCGGCCTGCTGCTGGCCCTGCTGCTCGGCTGCCTGCTGGTCAATAATATCGTCGGCCAGGAAAGCCTGGACGCCATCCAGCGGGACGCCCGGTCCATTTACGAAGACCGGCTGATGCCGTCCACCTTCATATTCGAGCTGCGCGAGCACCTCTACCAGGAGCATACGCTGCTGGCCCGGACGGACGGCGGCCCCGCGATTGCAGGGCAGCTCCGGCAGCATCGCGACGCTGTCGACCAGCTCATCGGCAAGTACGAGAAAACGGTGCTCACACCCGACGAGCGCCGCGAGTGGCAAAGCTTCAAGGCACAGCTGGCCCTGCTGCATGGAGATGCGGCAAACGAACCGGCTTTCGACCAGGCACTGCTGAGTCTTACGCGCCTGAACGCCATTCAGGCCGGGGTGGCAAAAAGCCTGGAATCGAGGATGACGGCGGCGGCAGGCGCATCGACGCTGCGGTCCTATTTCGAGATAGGGCTGCTGATTACGATCGGGGCCGTGACCCTCTCGCTGATCGGCTACTCGCGGAACGTGTTCCAGAAAACGATCTCCCATCATCCCTCGCTGAATTGATCCGGTCAGGCGCTCATTTCTCTCCCAGCCTGCTCATCCGGGGGTGCAGGCTACGACGGCTATACCGGGCTGTGAAAATTCTATGACCTGCTTCTTGCAATTGATTGCGCAGTTTTCACTAGCTTCGTCTGCAACAGCAATAAGCCGCTGATCGATTATGATCGCTCTCCGTAACCGCCGCATGGAATCCATTTCCACTATCCCGACTGCAGCTATGGCCGGCTATTGTTTTAATTGCCGCTGCACGCCTTATACAGGGATGCCTCGAGCCTGATCGAACCAGAATTCATCTTGCATACGACGCTCCCGCACTGATCCGGGAGCGTTTTTCATTTCAGCCGCTGCCGGAAATTCCGGCCCGCTTTCCTGCGCCACAAATCGAAAATCTTCAATCTAAAATTTTAAATCCATCTCTATGGCTGCTCCAAAATCCGATCTGCTTACCGCGTCCTTCACCGTTGCCGGCGCCGATCTTAACGAACAATCGGCACTCGGCACCTGCCGGATCCTGCGCGGCATAACCGAGCAAACCGATGCCATGATCGTCCGGGCGATCGGCTCGCTGGACTACAGCAAACTGCAGGTGAAGCACTACCACCTGGATATGGTGGGCAGCGCAAAGCTCTATGATACCGTGTTGATCCATACTTATGTCCGCTCGCACCAAGGCAGCGAGCTGGCTATCGAGCTGCGCGCCGTACGGAGACGCGGAAGAAGGGAGGTTCCCCTCGTAAACGGCAGCTTCGTATTTGTCGTCCGAGAACAAGTGCCGATCCGGTATTCGCCTTCCTGAGCTTGATGCCGCCCGCGGCAATCATTGGGAAGTGGCAATGGGATATACACTGCTTTTCGTTCATGTCATCCAGAGCTTGTCGAAGGAGACATGGACGACGAGCAGTGCCTCCGGAGTTTCATGCCTTGGTTCGACTCCGGTTCGCCCGAACCGAACCTGCGCTCACCATGACAGGAAAAGAGACTCAATCAACGAGCTGTCACCGGCACTAGCGGACGAGCAGGGCCGTGCGGACCCAGGTCATGGACGATTTCGTGAGCTTCTCGCTCATGCCCTCGGGATCGCCGCCGGGACGGGGGCCGCCCCCTCCATGCATGCCGCCTCCGCCGCCACCTCGACCTCCACCTCCGAAACCGCCGCCCATGCCGCCCATGCCCCCGCCCATACTACCCATGCCTCCGCCGCCCATACCTCTCATACCTCCGCTCCCGCCTCCGGAGCTGCGGTCTTCGCCCATGGGACGCGCAGGCATATTCAGCGCTCCTATCTCGATGCCGAGGTCCAGGATCTGGCCGGGCTTCGCTTCGAGGTTCAAGGCCTGCAGCGGCACCTCCGCTTCCCATACCAGCTCACCGTAGTCGTTCCGGTCCATTCGCACCACGATACCGCAGCTATTCGTCTTGTGCACGGTGGAAGCTCCGCCGCAGGCGCCGAATCCAAGCAGCTCCAGGTCGTTCGGGATCGGCATCCCCGACCGGTGCGCTGCATTGCTGTCGCGGACCGGCGGCCGCTCCGCCGACATCCGGTCGCGGGTCCGCATACCGGATCCGTCGACCGGCGGGCCCTGCCGCTTCAGGGGATACCGGATACCGATAGCCTGTTCCTTCCGGGCTGCGGGATCCAGCCACAGCGTCATGCCGCCGGCCAGGATCTTGCGCTGTATCCCTTCATCGCCGGTCTTCACGCTCACATAGAGCTTCTCCCGGTCGTTCGCCACGACGTAGGATACACCCGCCTTTTCATCGTAATTGGGATAAGGGCTGGGCCATTAGTTGTGCTGCCTGTCGATATGTACGGGCTGATCCAT
>JASLDA010000069.1 GCA_030151745.1 Chitinophagaceae bacterium
GACTATGAGAAGGAGGAGGCGGCCCTGCTGAAAAGCCTGAATATCCGGGTGATCCCCGTAGCCGAGCTCCGGCGCAAGGGCGTGGAGCAGGTCGTGCGCCAGACCATGCTCCACCTGAAGGCCTGCGACGATATCTACGTTTCCTTCGATGTGGACTGCCTGGACGCCGGCATCTCCCGCGGCACCGGCACGCCCGTCAGCAACGGGCTCAGGGAGCGGGAAGCCGAGGACCTGATGGCGGCGTTCGCGCAGTACCACAAGATCTGCTGCATCGAAGTGACCGAGGTGAACCCGACCCTGGACAAGGAAAACCTGATGGCCGAGATCGCGTTCAATATCCTGCAGCGCACGGTGAATATCCTGCTTCAGAACGTGGGCATGGGCTTCCGCTGACCGGGGCCCGGCAATAAAGCGAAGCGCCCGTTCCGGATCTCCGGAACGGGCGCTTCGGTATGAGGCAGGAGCCTGTCAGGGCAGGATCGGCAGCTTCAGGGCTTTTCCCGGGGCATGCGTTCCGTCGCTCTTTATCACCTTGATGCCGCTGTAAAAAGCCGTGTCCCCCGGCTTGCAGCGCTGCAGCAGGGTATTGCGGATAACGGCCGGCAGCGTATCGCCGTAGCAGTACTGGGTCAGGTAGTCCGTGACGACCATGGGATTGCCGGCGCTGTCTTCGTAGACATTGCGCTCGCCGTACATGAAGGTGAAGCCCTCTATCGAGCCGGCCGTCTGCAGGGGGCGCGACATTTCCTTCAGGTACTGGTCCCGGGAGACCGGCATGCCGGGGAGCAGGGAGCCGAGCGTTACGGTTTCTTCCGGGATCACCACTTTTTTGGCAGCCGGGGCCGGCTTGACCGGCTTCCGCTGTGCATAGCCGACACCTGCCGCCAATCCTAAAACAAGGGTCAGAATACCTAAACGACGTTTCAGCATAGGCCCTTAAAGTTACAGCAAAGCAAGGCTTTCTTCAATAGTGCGGATTTTGGCCTGCGCGTCGCTCTGCTTCTTGCGTTCCATCTCCACGACCTCGGGCTTGGCATTCTGCACGAATTTCTCGTTGCCGAGCTTCTTCTCGACGGAAAGCAGGAAGCCTTTCTGGTAGTCGAGCTCCTTCCGCAGGGCTTCCTTCTGGGAGGCCGTGTCGATCTGCCGCTCGGCTTCGAGGTAGATCTTGTCCGTATTGACGACGACGGAAACGGCGCCGTCCACGGCGGCATCCGTGAAGCGCAGGGCGTTGCCCGCCGTCTGCCGGAGCAGTACGGGCTCGACGGCCTTGTAGAAATCCTGCTGGGCCGTGGTCACGGCGATGGCGACCTGGTCCTTGGGTTTGAGGCCGGCCTTGGTGCGGGCATCGCGGATGGCCGTGATGGTCTGCTGCAGGGCGGACCCCTGCGCGAGCAGGCCCGGGGCGGCGGCGGCATGCGCCGGCTGCTGCCGGACGATCAGATCGTCGCCGGCGCCGCGCTCCCGGAGCAGGTGGTAAACCTCCTCGGTTATGAACGGCAGGAAGGGGTGCAGCAGCTGCAGCAGGTCCTCGAAGACGGATATGGTCGCTTCATAGGTTTCCCGGCCGAGGCCGGCGTCCATCGCGGGCTTCACCCATTCCAGGTACCAGGAGCAGAAGTCGTCCCAGATCAGCGAGTACACGGTTTTCAGGGCCTCGCTCAGGCGGAAGGTCTCGAACAGGCCGCCGAGCTCGGAAGCCACCTGCGCCAGCCTGGCCTGCATCCAGCGGATGGCGAAGGCGGCGCCCTCGGATACCGGCTCGTCGTTCAGGCGCCCTTCCCAGCCCTTTACCAGCTTCATGGCGTTCCAAATCTTGTTGCCGAAGTTCCGCCCCTGGAGCAGCATGCCCTCGTCGTAAAGCAGGTCGTTGCCGGCAGGCGAGGCGATCATCACCGAGAACCGTACGGCATCGGTCCCCCACTCGTCGATCAGCCCCAGCAGGTCCGGGCTGTTGCCCAGCTGCTTGCTCATCTTGCGGCCCTGCTTGTCGCGTACGATGCCGGTGAAGTAAACCTTTTCGAACGGGATCTGTTCCTTGAAACGCTCGCCGGCCATGATCATACGGGCCACCCAGAAGAAGATGATCTCCGGGGCCGTGACCAGGGTCTGCGTGGGATAGTAATAAGCCAGCTCCGGGTTGTCCGGGGCCTCGTTCCAGCCGAAGACCTGCAGGGGCCAGAGCCAGGAGGAGAACCAGGTATCGAGGCAGTCCTCGTCCTGGCGGAGCACGGCTCCTTCCGGGGCCTGGGCGCGTGCGGCCTCCTCGGTTTCCGCGACGTACATATTGCCCTCGGTATCGTACCAGGCCGGGATGCGCTGCCCCCACCAGAGCTGCCGGGAAATGCACCAGTCCTTGATGTTCTCCATCCAGTGCCGGTAGAGATTGCGGAACTTGTCCGGGTGGAACTGGACGCGGCCTTCGAGGACGTCGGCCAGGGCGGGCTCGGCGAGCTCCGGCATCCGGCACCACCACTGCATGCTCAGCCGCGGCTCGATGACGACGTCGGTGCGCTCGGAGAAGCCGACCTGGTTGCTGTAGGCTTCCTCGCGGATGAAATTGCCGTGCAGCTCGAGATCGGCGATGATCTTCTTGCGCACCGCGAAGCGGTCCTCGCCGATATACAGGCCGGCGGCCGCGCTCATCGTACCGTCGTCGTTCAGCGTGTCGATCACCGGCAGCTTGTGCTTAAGCCCCAGGTTGTAGTCGTTGATATCGTGCGCGGGGGTGACCTTCAGCGCGCCGGTGCCGAACTCGGGATCGATATAATCGTCGAAGATGATGGGCACGGGGCGGTTCACCAGCGGCACCAGGCAGTACTTCCCCTTCAGGTGCTGGTAGCGCGGATCCTCCGGGTGCACGCAGACGGCGGTATCGCCCAGGATGGTTTCCGGGCGCACGGTGGCGATGGTGATGCTGCCGTCCAGCGGGGAGCCGTCCGCCTCGCAGAGGAAGTACTGTACGTAGTAGAGCTTGCTCTGCGTGGTCTTGTGAACGACCTCTTCGTCCGAAAGGGCGGTCTTCGCCTTCGGGTCCCAGTTGATCATCTTGACCCCGCGGTAGATATAGCCCTTGTTGTACAGCTCGACAAACACCCGCATCACCGCGGCGTAGTATGCCGGGTCCATGGTGAAATGCGTGCGGTCCCAGTCGAGCGCGCAGCCCAGGCGCTTCAGCTGCTCGAGGATGATGCCCCCGTATTTTTCCTTCCATTCCCAGGCGTACTTGAGAAACTCGTCGCGGCTGAGCTGGTTCTTCTCGATGCCGCGCTCGCGGAGCATGGCCACGACCTTGGCCTCGGTGGCGATGGAGGCGTGATCGGTGCCCGGCACCCAGCAGGTGTTGTAGCCCAGGGATTTCGCCCTCCGGATCAGCACGTCCTGCACCGTATTGTTCAGCGCATGCCCCATGTGCAGCACCCCCGTCACATTGGGCGGCGGCATGACGATGGTGTAAGGCGGGCGCGAGTCGGGCGTGGACCTGAAATAGCCGTTTGTCTGCCAGTGTTGATACCAGCGGGTTTCAGCTGCAGCGTGATCGAAGTTCTTGGCAATCTCCATGTTCTTGGGAAAAATCGGGCCGGCAAAGATAGCGTGGGAGCCAGTTGAGTAGTTGAATAGTTGAG
>JASLDA010000530.1 GCA_030151745.1 Chitinophagaceae bacterium
ATCGTCAGTTATCCTCTTGATTTCTGTATTGAGCTTTTTGTCAAGTCGATCCGTTTCGTACTCGAAATCTACTGCAACCCAAGCACAACCGATAAGGATCGCCAGTCCAAGGGCAGAGGAAAGCGTTGACCCCCAGAATGTTGGTCCTACATGCCCAACTACGCCAATGACGTAAAACAGCATTGAGATGCAAATTGATACAATTCCCCATTGACCAATTTGATAACAGATTCGAATGTCAGCTTTTGGTCTGAAAATCCTTGTGCCCAAAAGGATTCCGACAATGCACATTGATGAGCCAACTAAGACACAGACCGATAGCATAATCTGCGTCCAATGGTCCATTTCTCCCAGTACAGAGCCAGGAATAGGTCCGATGACAAGCAGAGATAACGACAGAAAGAATAGACCAAACATGGTGCAAATATACATGCGTGAGTGGTCTATTCTTTTTGTCGGTCCTCTGTAGCCAAGCTTTTTGGCTACATAGACTATGTTCATGGAACCGCCGTTCCTGCACCAACTTTCGGAATCATAGAGCTAGTTGGAGTGTTGAACCGAGCAAAGGTTGCAGAAGCAATTGTTGCAATTGCAGTGACCACCATCGGAATCTGTGGATCAGAGGTAACCAGGGCAACAATTGCCGAACTACCTTGCAGCAGAACAACAATCGAATAGATGATCTTGCGAACCTTATCCACTGCATTTCCAGCCGACAATAGTGGATCAACAATCGCAAAGATAAACGGAATCCATGGTGTGACTTGGTCATTAGTAACCAAGTTGATTCCCACAAGAGTCGAAACCACTACCGGCACAAGGTCATGAAACAATGCCCGCCAGTCATCGAGATTCTTCGGCGTAGTGATGCCGTTAACTGGTTCCACCACAACGGTATTCACTTTATTACGCCGATTCAATAAATCGTAGAAGTTCTTTGGCAAGAGTCACAAACCTCTCATTCTTTCCGTTCGGACCTTCACCATTGGCAAGGCGTTTGATCCGATTTACATGCTCGGTAACACCGGACAGTGCACCAAGAATCACGAAAATGTCCCAGACATTTCCATCGGTATTCAAAATCATTCCGACAGTGTCATCTACACCCTTTGTGTCATCGGCAAATATTGCGCGACTAGGCCATTGTCCGGCAATGCCATCAACATTCGGGTATGCCATGATTTTGTCGTAAATTTCTTGCTGTTGCTTTGCAGTGAGTGCCATGAAAAGACCATCCTCCGTTGGGTTTTCAACTTCAATGATTCCAAAAAGCTGCAACAATTCATCAACAGAATAAGGTGACCAGTTAAGGTCAATTCCGCGACCGATCCATGGTGCAACGAAATCGGCCTTATCAGTGAATTGGTGAGCAATTGCTGCATCACGTGCTGATTGATCGCGAACACCGGAAATATCACCAGGGCTGTTATTGTATTGTGGAATAACAAGATTGATCAAGCGCGTAGGCCATAGACCAGGATCAGCGTTAGGATTCAGATAACCAATAACACGCGCAGAGTTGTTGTACCACAAGCGAATTCGGTTTACCTCATCATTGATTTCCCATGAGTTATCACCAGAAACCGAACCATTATCACCCTCAACATCAACCATCGAAACAGTTCGAGGATGATTGAAAAGCCCTGCGCTCTCTAGGATTTCACGGTGAAGATCGCAGTTCGCTTGGCCGGGACGGAAAAAGTAATACGGAATTACAAGATCAATTTGCCCTGAATTAAGAAGAGACAGGCAGGATTTCGCGTTAGCCTCTGCCAGAATATCCCGCTGGTTGCCAGAGTTGGTGCGGAAACTAACGACACGATATGGATAGTCGGGATTGATTGGGACGCCTTGGTATTGAGATACATCGGCCCATGTAGTTCCATTATCACCAGGAACAACTGGCTTTCGTGGAATCATCGGATTGCCACCACGTGAGTACGTCGAAAAGCCATCTGCGCGAATGAATTTCGTGATGAATTCTTGCACAATGGCTTGGTTCTGGTACGTGTCGTAACCCATTTGGAAGTGCATGGAATCCTTTGGTGAATCCCAATCAGCGGCCCACCAAATGAGTTGCAGCCCTTTGTAATTGTAGAACTGCAACAACTTTCGCATTTCTGCGATTTCTTGCGGTGACCAACCGGCTTGCTCGGCAGGTGGTCCCATTGGATGATCGCTCCAATTCATGTCAACAGCAGTACCGTTGAGATGATTTGAAGTGTTTACGGAATTGGTTGGGGTCCAACCACCTTCATCAGTTCCGCCACGCGAATTGTAAAGGGATTCAACCCTTTCGTGCACGTCGGCAAGAAACGCTTTCAAAAGAATTGAAGGAGAGCCACCCATTAATGGGATGACAATATCGGTACCGGGTACAGGTGACCGATCTAGTTGTGCGACATCGATTTTCGCTGGTCGCCAACCGTTCTCAGATTCAACACCAACAATAGTCATATGCTATCCAACCGGTTGGTCTAGGGTCGCCGCATTAATGGAAACCTGAGAGCCTGCGGTAATTGAAGTGGTATTCAAAACCAAATCGAATGTACCACCTTGTCCGACAGTGCCCTGTCCCTTGCAAACACCAGATGCCGCACTAGATTTCGTGTACAACCGAAAGAATGTTGCAGTACCAGATGCAGCAGCAGAG
>JASLDA010000255.1 GCA_030151745.1 Chitinophagaceae bacterium
GGTATTGGGCCTGGCGCTTTTTTGAGAAGCCGGGCCCGCTCGCCGGCCGTTTCCGGGCGGGAACCGGTTAAAGCTCCCGGGGCTTCCAGCCGAGCTCGCTGAAGCGTTTCTTCTTCTTTGCGAAGTATTGCCAGACGATGCTTTTCGGATAGCGCCCCGCCTGGTTGGGATCCCTGACCAGGGACCGCGCCTGCCTGCGGTGCCGAAGCCACATCGGCAGCTGCCGGTAGAACGACATATGCGCCCTGAAGATGGTCTTGAGGCCGCCCGGCTTTCCGGAGGCCAGCAGCTGCAGGGCAGACACCCCGTCCAGCATCAGCCGCCAGGGCATCAGCCAGAGCAGGCGGGAGGCGCGCTCGTTCTTCAGCAGCAGCACCAGGTTATTGCGGTAATTGTAAAACAGCTTCTGCGGCGAGCCGTACTCGATAACGGCGCCGCCTACGTGGAACACCGTGCTTTCGGCAACGTACCCGATCCGGTATCCTGCGTTCTTCATCCGCCAGCAGAGGTCCACTTCTTCCATATGGGCATAGAGTTCCAGGTCTAGCCCCCCGACGGCATGATAGACGTCCGAGCGGACCACGAGGCAGCCCCCCCCGGCCCAGAAGATTTCCGTATCGTCGTCATACTGACCCAGGTCCTTTTCCAGCGTGTCGAAGATGCGGCCCCGGCAGAACAGGTAGCCCCACTTGTCGATAAAGCCGCCTGCGGCGCCGGCATATTCGAAGCTTTCCCGTTCCCGCCAATAGCGGATCTTGGGTTGGCAGGCGGCAAGCCCCGGGATGGAGGTCATGGCCCGGTGCAGCGGGGGGAACCAACCCTGGCTGACTTCGAAATCGGAGCTGAGCAGGATATAGTATTTGGCCTGGATCTGCTCCAGCGCGGCGACGTACCCTCCGGTGAAGCCCCGGTTTACGGGGATGCGTAGGAGCCGGACCTGAGGGTAGTTTTCGGCGACCCAGGCGGCGGTATCGTCGGTCGAGGCATTGTCGGCGACGACAACCTCATAGCCGGTATCGGCCTCGGACACGATCAGAGGCAGGAACAGCTCATGCCACTTCCGGCCGTTATAGCTCAGAATGACGACCGCAGTATCCTTCGTGCAGACGATAGGCACGGCAGGGAACAGGGCTTATTTGTACTTGGGATCGTACAGGGTATTGTCCGGAACCTTCACGTTGTCGTTCTTGACGAACTTGTGCGTGTACAGGTTATAGCATCCGGCCCAGCAGAAAATGAAAAAGCAAAAGAAGCCGAGCAGGAACAGGAAACGGGACTTGTTAGGCTTATTCAGCTCAATATCAGCGGGGTTGTCGACAATCGTGCCGGTCGTATGCTGGTATGTAGCGTTCGTATCCATGGGTGAGCAGAGGCGTCTTTTAATTTACGGCGACAAAAATAGCGTTTCTTCGGCCAACTTCGCAACACCGGAAGCAGGATACTGCTGCAGAGGTGAGCGCTCCAGCCTGCGCAATACCCCGGCGCGTCCTGCGTTCAGGCATACGGTATTATGCGGCAATATCTGAACTGGAAAACATACCTCGTCATCTTTGCCCTGGGCATCGTCGGAGCTACGCTGACCTATACCTCCCGGCTGGCCGACCGCCTGGCCAGGGAGGAGAAAAAGAACGTGGTGCAATACAGCGAGGGCCTGCGCTTCCTGGCTACGGCGGCCCCGGAGCAGGACCTGACGCTCGCGCTCTACCTGACGGAGCAGAATACGACCATCCCGGTAATGTGGGTCAACAGCGGCGACAAGATCCTCGATTTCAAGAATCTCGATACGGCCAGGGCGGGGGGCGAATCCTTCCTGAAGCGCAAGCTGGTGGAGTTCAAGGCCCAGCATCCGCCCATCGTCGTGGAGACGGGGGGAGCGCCGCAGTATATTTATTACGGCGATTCCTTCCTGCTGCGACAGCTGCGGTACTTTCCCTATGTCCAGCTCACGATCATCCTGGTTTTTCTTGTCCTCGTCGTAATCGCGATCAGCACCGCCCAGCGCAGCATCCAGAACCAGGTCTGGGTAGGATTGAGCAAGGAGACCGCGCACCAGCTCGGCACCCCGCTGATGGCGCTTACCGGCTGGGTGGAGCTGCTGAAGGAACAGGGCGGCAACGAAGATGCGGTTCATGAAATGGAGAAGGACCTGGACCGGCTTAAGCTGGTCGCCGACCGTTTCGGCAAGGTGGGCAGCGAGCCCCATCTGAAAGAGGAAAACCTGGTCGACCGCCTGGGGGAGATCGTCGATTACATGCAGAAGCGCGCGCCCAGCAAAGTGCAGATACGCCTGGAAACCGTCGAGGCCGATATCCCGGCCATGATCTCCGGCCCGCTCTTCGACTGGGTGCTGGAAAACCTCATCCGCAATGCGCTGGATGCCATGGACGGCGCCGGCAAGATCGTGGTGACCGTCAGCGACCTGGACCACCAGGTCGTGATCGACGTAACCGATACGGGCAAAGGCATTCCCCGCTCGCAGATCCGCAAAGTCTTTACGCCGGGGTTCACGACCAAGAAGCGCGGCTGGGGCCTGGGGCTTTCACTGGCCCGGCGCATCATCCGGCAATATCATCACGGCGCGCTCTTCGTGAAATGGAGCGAAGTGGGGAAGGGGACGACGTTTAGGATCGTACTGAAGCGGTAATACCGGTCGGTGATCCAAGGAAAATTACCGATCGAAGAACGGGGCTGTTGCAGCGCCCGATATTGCGCATAAAAAGCTGACCAGCTTCGTGTTAGAGCATACAGGCGGGGGCTGCGCCGCAATGATTATTTTATGGGAAATTAAACATCGGAAGCTGTTCTGCTGCTGATCATAGGAAAATATTGTTTCAAAATACTGTTATTGATATTATATTTGATGGGAAACTTAAAAATATCAGGAAATGAAAAAACTATTCGCCGAGTTTTTTGGCACTTTCTGGCTGGTATTCGGAGGCTGCGGCAGCGCCATTTTTGCTTCGCAGATTGTTCCTTCGGCCGACCTGCATCAGGTTGGGATCCTTTTGGTAGGCGTGGCTTTAGCCTTTGGTCTTACGGTGCTTACCATGGCGTATGCTGTCGGGCATATTTCGGGCGGGCATTTCAATCCGGCGGTTTCGTTCGGGCTTCTGGCCGGCGGTCGCTTTTCTGCCCGGGAGCTGGTTCCGTACATTATTGCACAATGTCCCGGCGCTGTAGCGGCATCGGCATCTCTCATGTATATCAATGGCGGCGTGGGGGACGGCGCTGCGGGATCTTTTGCTACCAATTTCTACGATTCCGCGGTTTACTTCGGGAGAAGCTACAGCCTGAGTCAGGCGTTTTTGGCGGAATTTCTATTAACGGTGTTCTTCTTAATAGTAATTATGGGTGCCACGGATAAGTTTGCCAATGGAAAGTTCGCTGGCATTGCCATTGGTCTTTGCCTGACGCTGATTCACCTGATTTCCATTCCGATCACCAATGCGTCCGTTAACCCGGCAAGATCGCTTTCCCAGGCTGTTTTTGTTGGCGGGCGGGCGCTGAGCCAGCTTTGGCTTTTCTGGGTAGCGCCGATTGCAGGTGCTATCGTAGGGGGGCTGATTTATAAATTCCTGCTGCAAAGAACAGCCCCAGAGGCAACTTAGACCTTATCTACCGGATGTTCTGGGGTCCCGGCCGGGGTGAAGCCGTAAAATGAAAAAACCCGCGACTAGCGCGGGTTTCCAAGTGCGGAAGAGGAGATTCGAACTCCCACGCCC
>JASLDA010000258.1 GCA_030151745.1 Chitinophagaceae bacterium
GTCGGGGTTCGCCTTCAGGTCCAGCAGCTCGGCTTCGAGACCGATCTTTTCCAGCAGCAGGTCTACGTTGAGACCCTTCTTGGCCGAGATCTCCTGGCTCTGGAACTTGCCGCCCCACTCTTCCACGAGGATATTCATTTGCGCCAGCTGCTCGCGGATCTTCTCCGGGTTGGCGCCTTCCTTGTCGATCTTGTTCAGCGCGAAGATCATGGGCAGCTGCGCGGCCTGCGCGTGGCTGATGGCTTCCCGGGTCTGGGGCATGATGGCGTCGTCCGCCGCGATGACGATAACCGCGACGTCCGCGACCTTGGCACCGCGGGCACGCATCGCCGTAAAGGCTTCGTGGCCCGGGGTATCGAGGAAGGTGATGCGCTTGCCGCCTTCGGTGGTCACCTGGTAGGCTCCGATGTGCTGGGTGATGCCGCCGGCCTCGCCCGCCACCACGTTCGCGGCGCGGATATAGTCAAGCAGCGAGGTCTTACCGTGGTCGACGTGACCCATGATGGTGACGATCGGCGCGCGCGGAAGCTGTGCTTCCGGATCATCCGCTTCCTCTTCGGAATCCTGGTCGGCTTCCTGCTCGAGGTTGATGAATTCGGCTTCGTAGCCGAATTCCGCGGCGACGAGCTCGATAACTTCCGCATCCAGGCGCTGGTTGATGGACACCATGATGCCGAGGCTCATGCACTTGCTGATGACGTCTGCGAAGGACACGTCCATCAGGTTGGCGAGATCACTTACGGAAATGAATTCCGTAACCTGGATCTTGTTGCCTTCGCCGCTGTTTTCCAGGGCTGCGCGCTTTTCCGCCATCAGCTCGCGCTTGTCGCGGCGGTACTTGCCCTTGTTGCCCTTATTGCCGCGGCCGCCAGCGAGGCGAGCCTGGGTTTCCTGGATCTTCCGTTGGATTTCCTTGCTGTCGACCTCCTGCGGCTTATCGCCCGGGCGGCCGGTGCCCGTATTTCCGCGTCCCTGTCCGGGGCCGCGGTTCGGGCCTCCGGCGTTGCCGCCGCGGCGGTCGCCCGGCCGGCCACCGCCGGCATTCGGCGAAGCGCCGATGGTGACGCTGCTGCTGCCCTGGTTGCCCGCGGGGCGCGTGCCTTCGCGCTTCTGGATCGGGATCCGCTTGCGGTCGCGCTTCTGGTTGCCGCCCTTGTCGGTGACGGGCAGCTCGATGCGGCCGATGATCTTGGGGCCGCTAAGCTGCGGCGCCTTCATTTCGATATGCTCGGGCTTGCCGGCCTCGGGTTCGGCGGGCTTCGTCTCTCCCGGCGCCGGGGCAGCGGCTGCTGCCGGAGCCGGCTTTTCGGCAACCGGCAGAGGCTGAGGAGCCACGGGGGCTTCTTCCCGCGGAGCGGCAGGCGCTTCCTGCACCGGGGCCGGCTCTGCGGCTTCCGGCTTCTTTTCTGCGACGGCCTTTTCCACCGGAGCTTCCTTGGCCGGTGCGGCGGCCTTCTTGGGAGCTGCCTTCTTCGGGCGGGTAGTCTGGTTGATGCCTTCGAGGTCGATCTTGCCCAGGATATTCGGGCCGCCGAGCTTCGGAGCTTTGGTTTCGATATGTGTTTCCTCCTCGGCGGCCGGCGCGGACTCTTCCGGTGCTGCTGCGGCTTCCGGCTCGGCCGGGGCCTCGCTTACAGCGGCGGGAGCAGGTACGGCAACCGGGGCTTCCGGTTCTTTGACGGGAGCCGGGGGGGGCAATTCTGGTTTTTCTTCCACCGCAGGGACCTCGGGTGCGGGCGGAGGTGGCGGCGGAAGAGGCGTTTCCTCCTCTGCCTGGGCTTGAGGCGCCGGCTTGGGCGCTTCCTTGACCGGCTCCGGCGCGGCGGTCGTCTTGGCCTTGGGCGCAGGCGCCTCCGCCTTGCGGCCTTCGCTCTTGGGCAGCGCTATTTCGTCGCTGCGGCGCTTGGCCTGCCGGTCGGGAGCGAATTCATGCTCCAGCGCGGCATACATCTCTTCGGTAAGCTTGGTGGCAGGGCTGTCAACGACGGTAAAGCCCTTGCTGGTGAGGTAGTCCAGCAGGGTGCCTTTACCAATGTTGAATTCTTTGGCTGCGGCGAGCAACCGGGGTGTTTTCGTTACTGTGGTTGACATTCGGTAGTTAAAACGGTTGGGCTTGGGCCCGCTTTGCTGTTTCCTTGCAGGAAACGCGTGAACAAATTTAGCTTAAATTCCCCTAGGGGAGCCGCTGAATTGTCCAGAGCTGGTATGGCTTTCCGTTTTACTAACCGAAAATTCACATCAGCCCCGGACAGGGCTCCATTTTCTTATTCTGTAGCATCGCTGTTGCTCTTAGCATTGCTTTGCTCTTCCTCTCTTTCCTTCTCTTCCTCGAACTCGCGGCGCAGGATATCCTGCACGTCGCGGATCGTTTCCACTTCCAGGTCGGTACGGCGCTCCAGCTCCTCGACGGAGTGCTCGAGCACGCTCAGGGCGGTGTCGAAGCCGACGCGCTTGAACTCCTCGATGATCCAGGCTTCGATCTCGTCGCTGAACTCGCTCAGATCGAAATCAAATTCCGCGCCGGCAACTTCCTGTACGTCGCGGAACACGTCGATCGTGTAGCCGGTCAGGTCCTGGGCCAGCTTGATATTCGTGCCCTTCTTGCCGATGGCCAGGCTTACCTGCTCGGGGTCGAGGTACACATTTACGTGCGACTTCTCCGTATTCATATCCATGTGGTTGATACGGGCCGGGGTCAGCGCGCGCTGGATCAGCAGCTGGGTATTGTTGGTATAGTTGATGATGTCGATATTCTCGTTGCGCAGCTCGCGGACGATGCCGTGGATACGGCTGCCCTTCATGCCGACGCAGGCGCCCACCGGGTCGATGCGGTCGTCGTAGCTTTCGACGGCCACCTTGGCGCGCTCGCCCGGCTCGCGGACGATCTTCCGTACGGTGATCAGACCGTCCATGATTTCCGGGACCTCGATCTCGAGCAGCTTGGCCAGGAAGGAGGGCGCCGTGCGGGAGAGGATGATCACCGGGTTGTTGTTGCGCATTTCCACGCTCTTGATGACGGCGCGGATGGTCTCTCCTTTCTTGAAGAAATCGCTGGGGATCTGCTCGCTCTTGGGCATGATCAGCTCGTTTCCTTCGTCGTCGAGCAGCAGCAGCTCCTTCTTCCAGATCTGGTAGACTTCGCCGGAGATGAGCTCGTTGACGCGGTCGGCGTACTTCTTCATCAGCGCGCTCTTCTTCAGGTCGCCGATGCGGGCGGCCAGGGTCTGGCGGGCGGCGAGGATAGCGCGGCGTCCGAAATCCAGCACGTTGAGCTCTTCGTAGACCTCTTCGCCCACGTCGTAGCCGGCTTCGGGGTCGATGCGCTGGGCTTCGCTGAGCTGGACCTGCGCCAGCTCGTCTTCCAGCTCCCCGTCCGGCACGACCTCGCGGCGGCGGAAGATTTCCAGGTCGCCCGTCTGGTCGTTCACGATTACGTCGAAGTTCTCGTCGGAACCGTACTTCTTGCGCAGCAGGGTCTTGAATACGTCTTCAAGCACCTTCATCAGCGTAGGGCGGTCGATCGCTTCTGCTTCTTTAAAGTCCTGGAAGGAATCAATAAGATTGATAGATGCCATAGTTGTAAGTATTGGCGTTCTGAATGATTATTTACAATAGTGAGCGGCCGGGTGGGATCTTTAGAATACGATCTGGACTACGGCCGATTTGATGCCGGAGAAGGGGATCTCGAGGTCCTTCGGCGGCTCTTTCTTGGTGCCTTTGAGGCCCAGCACGATGCTTTCCTCCTGCACCTCCTTCAACTGTCCCGTGACGGCGGCTCCTTCGTTCGGCGTAACCTCCAGGGTGCGGCCGATGTTTTTTCGGAACTGGCGGATACCCTTCAGCGGTTCGTCGACGCCGGGACTGCTGACCTCCAGGGAGAAGTTCCCGTCCGGGTACCAGCCGGCCTCCTCGATCATATGGTACAGCTTGCGGTTGACCGTGGCGCTGCGGCCGATGTCGAGCCCGCTGTCCGCATCGAGGTACACCTTGATGTTATTCGTCGGTTTAATGTGGATCCCCGTCAGGAACATGTCCGTACCCTCCAGCAAGGGTTGGAGCAGCTCTTCGACGCGGCTTTCAGTGCTTGTAGTTTGTTCCATATCCGGCAAAAAGAAAGGGGTCACTCGCGTGTCCCCTTGCTCTAGATCATTATTTCAAGCGCAAATGTACTGAAAAATCTCCGGATTTGACAAATGTTTCTGAGCGCTAATTACATTTTTGTTAACGCAAACCCCTATCCGAACCGGTACCTTTGGTTCATGATACGATACATCCTCCTCCTGTTGCTCATTGTCGGGCTGTTTCGTTTTATCACGCGCTTTCTGCTGCCCGTGCTGCGGATCACGGCGAACGTGCGTGGGCAAATGCGGAACATGCAGCAGGGCGCTCGTCCCGAGCCTGCCCCGGCGCCGGTTCCCCGTAAGGAGAAAGCCGGCGATTATATCGACTACGAGGAAATCCGCTAGGATTCAGGGAGCGCATAACGATTTATGCGCTCCCTGAATCCACAGCAGGATTATCGCCCGGGAACATGGGCCATATCGACTACAAGGAAATCCGCTAAGCAGGATTATTGCTTAGAAACACAGAGGCTGTCCCGGAGCGGGCAGCCTCTCTTTTTTTAACCGGATCGACGAAATCCCAGGCCGCCGAAACGATAAAGGCTGCCCCGGGAGCCCGGGACAGCCTTTATCGTTGTTACAGCCTCAGCCAGATATTTACTGCTTCGTAAATGTCTTGGTCTGCTTGCCCTCGGGGGTGCTCAGTTGCAGCAGGTAGGTACCTGCGGGGAGCTTGCCCGATCCGACCTGCAGCAGCTGCTGGCCGGCAGACAGCTTAACGCTTTCCGTGAGCACGGTGCGGCCGTCGATGGTGGTGATGCGCAGCTCCGACGCCCCGCCGGCCGACTGTACCGGGATATTCAGCTGGTTGGAAGTCGGGTTCGGATAAGGGTTTCCAATCTCGAAGCCGGTCATCGTCCTGGATTGCTTAGC
The DNA here is from genome assembly GCA_030151745.1 of Chitinophagaceae bacterium. Classification (GTDB taxonomy): domain Bacteria; phylum Bacteroidota; class Bacteroidia; order Chitinophagales; family Chitinophagaceae; genus UBA1952. The sequence goes on from JASLDA010000258.1 coordinate 4,995, forward strand.
CCTGGAGGCCGGCTGAGCGGCTCCCTCGCTGTTCTCCGCGATGCAGATGCCGAAGCATTTTTCCGCGCAAGGCTTACCATCTTCTCCCTGCAGCTCCATACAGATCCAGTAGTAGCCGGGGCCGGGGAAGGTATAGGTCAGCGGCAGGAAGCTTGATACGATCGGAGAGCTGTTTACGTAGAACGTAATGGCGCTGCCGGCCGGCGAGAGGTTTGCATTAAACGTGTAGGTATAGGGGTTTGTCAGGCTGACCGAGTAGGAGACGTTGTCGATGCTGCAGGGAGGAGGAGTCTGGCCGCAAATGACGACGCTCTTCATTTCCTTGTCTTCTTTCAGACGCTCCTGGTCTTCCTTGAAATTTTTATCCAGGCCCGGCTTCAGGTAATCTTCCTTTATCTCGTTCCGGTCGCGCTCGATCTTTACGTCGGCTGTAGCGCATTCTTCGGAGATGGTGCCCGGCACACCCGTAACGCTGCGGACATATAAGATGTCGGCTTCGCCGATCTGCGAGCCGTCGCCCTTAGACACGCCGCTATAGTGCAGAATACCGTTCTGGCCATGTACGGTCGTAATTCCATGCTGCGCGCGGCTGGCCCGGAGCAGGCGGCGCGCCGCCGTCGCAGGGGTGGCGGATCCCGGGTCAAGCTCGGTCAGGTAAGCGCCGTAGGGAGCGCCTCCGCCCATGTCCAGATCGACATAGCTCGCGGGGGATTTCGCCGGGTTCGCGGTAGTGAAGGCATCGTTCAATCCTGCGAAATACACGGAAGGATTGTTCTGATAATCGAACGCATCGTGATTGCCGCGGGTCAGCACGGGGGAGCCTCCGTCAGACGAGTTCACGGTGATGTATCCGGTTACCCCGGGCGTCAATCCGTAGTAATTGACGGTGGTATAAGCCTGCATGACCAGTCGCTCCTTGAAGTAGGATATCTTGCCCGCCCATTGGCAGGTTACGACGTTCGAAGGGTCGCTCGCCATACTGAATCCATAGTCGTATTGCTTGCTCCAGTTCGGAACCAGGGAATTGCCGTCGAGCTCCATCACGCTCAGGTCGTAATACGAATTGCCGATGAAGAAGCCGTTCACGAAGATCCGCTTGCCGTCGGTAGTGACATGGCTGAGTCCGTCGGTCCGTTCCGACTGTATGATCGCCTGGTTTTGAAGGACGTTTCCGGACCCGCCGTCGAAGAGCGTGGCCAGCCCGTCGGCTGCTTCGGGGCGCGCATCCCGGGTTCCCACGGCTACGGGGTTCCCGTCATCCTTGACCACGACGTCGGTATACACATCGCCCTGCTGCTTGTCACGGCCGTTATCGCTGTGAACATGGCGGAACCAGAGCTGCGCACCTGTGTTTCCGTCGAAGCAATATGCCGCGGCCCGGCCCGGCGTACCAGGAGCGCCGATGGTAAAAGGAATATGGCCTACCCCTCCGACCGCGACCACGTCGCCCTTTCTGGTGACTGCCACTGCCTGGAACTTATCCTCCAGGCCGTTTCCGATTCCGATCACATGCGACCACATGACGTTGCCGGTGGCGTCCAGGCGTACGATGAGCATGTCCGTGGTCTTATAATCGTAGCGGCCGTCCGCGTTGAGGGCGGTCGAGTAACCGACGATCACTACCCCCCCATCGGGCATGGACTTATTGTCCAAGGCCACCTCACTCAGCTTGGGAGTGCCGATGAATGCGCGAAAATTCTGCGCCTGCAGCGGCAAGGAAAGCAATAGCGCACTACTGAAACTCAGTAAGATTTTCTTCATGATGAATTGGTTTTAAATGGATGAAAAATGCAATTGGGTTGTACATCCAAGCTACTTCCTCGTCATGCCCGGCCGTTGAAATATCTAATGAGCGGCTTTTATACCTAATGAGCGGTGTTAAGACCTCAGAACGTAAGGCTCGGCAGACTGCCTAAACAGCGTGCGCAGGCGGGTGCTTATAATAATGGCGACTTCCGTGCCGCGCTGGCCCCGTTCCGACAGGTCGGCGATCTCTATGGATTGCTTCAGGCCGTAGAATTTATTCAGCCGGTACAGCCGCTCCCGGTTGAAGGCGATACCCAGATGCGCGCGGTTGACGCTTATACCCCGCTTCTCCGCCGTATCGTATATGCCGCGCCCGTTATCGCGGATCATGACCAGCAGGTAATTATCGAAGCAGAGATCCAGCTGCAGCTGGATATGGAGCGCCTCCGTCCCGATCCGGCCGTGCACGATGGCATTCTCGATAAAGGTCTGCAGCAGGAGCGGGGGCAGCTCGATCTCTTCCGCGGGTATGCCGCTGCTGTTGACGGACATATGGACGGGCGTGCCGCCCCGCAGGTTCTGCAGCCTGACATAGGCGTCAATGAGATCCAGCTCGCGGCTGAGCGGGATCAGGTCCTGCCCGAGATTCTCCATATTCTGGCGGATCATCCGGCTCAGCTCGTGCAGGTATGTTTCGGCGCTGGAGCTGGCGCCCAGGCGGATAAGACCCTGGATATTGCTGATGGCGTTAAACAGGAAATGCGGGTTCATCAGCGCATTTACGGCCCGATGCTCCAGCTGCAATTCGCGGTACGCGCTCCGGCGCTGCCGGTCGCGATACCGTAGCATCAACGCCACAAGGACCAGGATGCAGCACAGGCCGCAGCCCGCGGAAAATCCCCAGAACAAGGCGGACCTGACGAACAAAGGTCTCGCCTTTAGCCGGTCCGGATAAGGATCGTCGAACAGGGGAACGCTGATGTCCCTGCAGAAATACCGGGGATCCAGCATACGCAGGACCGGGCAAGCGTCGTGCGCGCGGGCAGGTTTGGAGCCTGCAATATGCCGGGCGATCCCTGCCCGCCCCCCCGCGGCCGGCAGCAGCAGCGCCAGGGCCAGCAAAGTCCGCAGCAGTGCCGGTCTCATGCGCTGTACTGATCCATGAACGCAGCCATGCGCCGTCGCGCCACCGGGATCTCGGCACCGGTCTGCAGCAGGAGCTGAAGGCTGCCCCCCGCGCGCCGGACCTGCCGGACAAAGCTCACGTTTATAATGAAGGAACTGTTGACGCGCAGCAGCCTGGGATGATGCCAGTCCGATTCCAGGTCCTGTATCGGCTTGCTGATCGTTATATTCCGGAGCGCGTCGTTGTGGTAAAAATAAACCTGCGTGTAGAACCCGTTCGCCTTCAGGAATACGATATCGTCGACCTGCTTGATATAGACCTGGTCGCCCTGGCGCAGGATCAGCTTGCGCTCGCCGGTGATTTGCGTCGCTTCCGGCTCCGGGCCGCAGTGCCCCATCAGCTTCCTGTAGCAGCGGCTCAGCTCCTCCGGATCGATCGGCTTGAGCAAGTAGTCCAGGGCCGAAACTTTAATGGCCGGCAGCGCGTAGCGATCGGAGGCGGAAACGAAGATAATCCTGAAATGCAGCTGCTCCAGGGCCGGAAGTATGTCCAGGGAGCTTTGACCGTCAAGTTCGACATCAAGAAATGCAAGGTCGAAATCGTTGCGCTGCAATTGCGTCATTGCCGACACGCTGTCGTGCGCAATTCCGACGATATCGATAGCGGGGCAGGAATGAGCCAGCAACATCGTCAGCCGCGATGCAGAGGCCTGGTCGTCCTCTACGATCACCGCCCGCTGCCGGAGCTGTACCGACCGCACCGTACTGGTGCGGTGCGCCGGAATACTGCATATCTGATTCATGATTAATTTTTTATTTAGAATAATAATTAGATTATTAGATTTTCTCAGTAAATCAAAGCTACTCATCAGGCCATACAATATCAATCGGTTATTAGTAGTTTGCTACCCGTTTTTCAACGGTGCTTTCCGGAGCCCGGTACTGTGCGCCGGGCAAAATATGGACGCTCCTAGGGGCTTGTCGAAGTGCGTCTATTTCATCCCTGAGGACAGACATTCAGGAAATTGAGCAGCTTACCGCGGGACCTGCGCCGCTTGGTTCAGGTCCCCAGAGTTTTATGCTGCGGCAGCGATCATCAGGAAGTGACGGTGTAAGCTTGCGCGATCTTCTCCATGTCAGCCTGAGCGCAGTCGAAGGTGAGCCACCGGTCGAGGGGCTTTTCATGTCGTGGTTCGACAAGCTCACCATGACATGAAAAGCGGTTCATTGCGACGAGAAAAGGCCTCGGTTAACGAGCTGTCACAGGCAGGGAGGTGACAGTGAAACTTGCGCCGCCAGGCTCATGTCCTCAGGATCGCTCATTGCAATGCGCCGAAATGCGATAAGCCAATGGCACGCATTGCGAGGGCGCCAGGTTCAACCGAAGATGGTAATGCTGAAGTCCGATCCGGAGCCGCTGCGCCCGAAGCAAGCGCTCAGGATCTCGGGCGGAAGACGGTATCCTCGATCGTCATGCCCTTTTCCAGGTAGATCGTTTGGATGCCCAGCTGCTTCGCCGTTTCGATATGCTGCGGGCTGTCGTCGATGAAAAGCGTTTCTTCGGGGCGGAAGCCGTTTTCGTCGAGTATGCGCCGGAATACCTCAGCATCGGGCTTGCGCATGCCGACCCGGTGGCTGAAATAGACCTTGTCGAAAAAATGCCCGATGGCCGGTATGCCGTGCGCATCCATCAGGATCTTGTTGAAGGCGGCCTCGTGGACCGCGTTCGTATTGCTGAGCAGGATGAGATCGTAATGGTTGCGGAGCTGCTGCAGCAGCTGCAGGCGCCGCAGCGGGAAGTCCAGCAGCATGGCGTTCCAGGCGGCAAGGATCTGCTCCCCGCTCAGCCCTGCCCCACCCGCCGCCTGCATGCCGGCGATGAACGCCGTTTCGTCCATGCGTCCCGTTTCCCAGTCGTCGAAGAAATTATCCTGCGCCAACTGGGAGTACCGCTGCGCGAAATCGGTGACGCCCAGCCC
>JASLDA010000268.1 GCA_030151745.1 Chitinophagaceae bacterium
ATGGAGGGTGTCGCTGATCTGCGTGCTGAGCGCGTCTGCCAGGTGGAGATCGATCACGACCGGCAGCATCCCGGCCTCTGAAACCGGCGGCTTGTCGTCGTTACAGGCGGCCAGCAGCGTCAATGCCGCCAGCGATAAGACTCGCCGCATCACTTCAGGTTGTTGTATTTATTCGCGTTGACGAGATCGATCTGGGAAAGAAGGCTCAGGTATTGCGTCCGCTCATCCTTATTTCCCTGCATGACGATGCGGGTTATCTCGTCGCTTTTCGCATTGAAGAAGGCCTGCACCAGGGTACTTTGCTGATTGTCGCGCATGATCTGCTGCAGGGTCGCCAGTGTCGAAAGCACCTTTGCACGTCCTTCCGCCGGCTTGTTCCACATAATGTCGAGGCCTTCGCGGTGAATGGTGTACCAGGCAGTACGGAAGCTTGCGAAACGGGGGCTCAGAAGCTGATCGATGATCCAATACCGGTTCCGCTTTTCCTCGAAGGCTTTCCAGCCCTTGATGGCCCCGTCCTCAGGCGCATTGGTAACGACGTTCTGGGCCTTCTTCAGGATCGCCGTTCCCCCGTTGGGACTGTACGAATCGTAATCGAGGCCGATGATCAGGTATGCATAGTATGCCAGCACCGCCGTCAGGTTCGCCGCCAAGGCATCGGCCCCGCTTACCCGGTTATCGTCGAAGGTCAGGGCATTGTATTGCGTGAAGCGGAAAGCGAAATCCCGGTCTATGGTATTGATCGTAGGGGAATTATAGCCGCTGTTGTATACCGGGCGCGTGGCCTGCACGCTCAGCGTTGCCGTGAACATATCCGGGTCCTTCTCGTTCCGCGCCGTAACGTTGATCAGGAAATTGCATTCGATCCGCTCGGTGCTGCTGAAATCGTCGCCGGTCCATTTACGGGTATTGAGAAAATCCGAAACCGAACGCTCCAGGGAGGTCCAGACCTGGGGATCCACCCCGGTGATTTTCTCGTGCATCACTTTCACCTTGGCATTCAGCTCCTGGGCGCTGGCCTGAAGCGCGCCGCTGATGAGGAGCGCGCCGAGTATGCATATCCTATACAGCTTGCGGTTCATGGCGGTAATCGAGAATGGCTTGGACGATGGCGGCGGCAGCCTCGGTCTTGGATTGCAGCGGCAGATTGCGCAGCTTGCCGTCGGCGCGCAGAATGGTGATCTTGTTCGTATCGAGGCCGAAGCCGGCGCCTTCGTCGCGGAGCGAGTTCAGCACGATCATATCGGCGTTTTTCCCGTGCAGCTTAAGCATGGCATTGGCGTGCTCGTCATTCGTTTCGAGCGCAAAGCCTACCAGGGTCTGCCCGGCCTGCTTGCGGCCGCCCAGGGTCTTTAGTATGTCTGTGGTCTTTTCCAGCTGCAGCTCTAACGTCCCCTCGCCTTTCTTTATTTTCTCCTGATGTGTTACAACCGGCTTAAAGTCCGCCACCGCGGCTGCAAGCACGGCGATGCTGCAAGCCGGGAACAGGCTGTCGGCGAAGCCGAACATATCGCCGGCGCTCTCTGCCAGGTGCAGGCGGATCTGCGGATGGGCGGGACGCAGGGAGGTAGGGCCGAGGATAAGCTCCACTTCCGCTCCTTTCCGGGCCAGGGCTTCCGCGATGGCGATGCCCATCTTACCGCTGGAGAAATTGCCGATGAACCGGACCGGGTCCAGCCGCTCGTAGGTGGGACCGGCCGTGACCAGCACCCGCTGCCCCTCCAGGGGCTGCGGCTCCCGGGAGGCCAGGAACCACTCCAGGCGCTGCGCCAGCTCTTCCGGCTCTGCCATGCGCCCTTCCCCGATCAGACCCGAAGCCAGCTCGCCGTGCCCGACCGGGACGACCTGGTTCCCGAACTCCTGCAGCCGGGCGAGATTGGCACGGGTCGCGGGATGCGCCCACATGTCCTCGTCCATGGCCGGGGCGATGAACACAGGGCAGGTCGCCGACAGGTAGACGGCGCAGACCAGGTTATCGCACAGACCGTTTGCGAGCTTGGCCAGGGTGTTGGCGCTGCAGGGAGCTACAAGCATCGCATCGGCCCAGCGCCCCAGCTCCACGTGGTTATTCCAGGCTGCCCCGTCATGCACGGATGAAAATACGGGGTGCTTCGAAACCGTGCTCAGGCTCAGGGGCGTCACGAAGCCGGTCGCCGATTCCGTCATAATGACGCGGACCTCGGCGCCGGCCTTGACCAGCAGGCGCACCAGGTGCGGGGTCTTATAAGCGGCGATGGAGCCGGTCACTGCCAGCAATATCTTCTTGCCTTTCAGCTGCATGATCCTGCAAGTTACGTGAGTCGGGAGACCTGTGCGGCGGGCCGGGATGCGGAGAAGCCCCTTCTGCTTTTGTCCGGCCGCTCATTGACGCAAAAAAGCCGGTTCCCGGGGGAACCAGCTTTTCAATATAGTGCCTGTTTCCGGGCGAATCAGATGCTCACCTTCACGCTTTCGTTAAGATCGGAATCCACCAGGATACGGCCGCAATGCTCGCATACCACGATCTTCTTGCGCTGGCGGATCTCGCTCTGGCGCTGGGGCGGGATGACGTTGAAGCAGCCGCCGCAGGAGTCGCGCAGTACCGGTACCACGGCCAGCCCGTTCGGGTAGGAATGGCGGATACGCTCATAGGCGCTCAGCATGCGCGGATCGACCTGTTCCTTGGCCGCTTCGCTTTCCTGAGCCAGCTTCTTTTCCTCCTTCTCGGTGTCGGCGATGATCTTCTCGAGCTCCGTGCGCTTGGCGCTGGCGGTTTCCTCGAGGATCGAGATGCGCTCTTCAGTGCGGTTCTTGCTGCTGCGGCGCTCGGTCTGCTCGATCTGGGCGTCCTTGATGTGCTTTTCGCGCAGCTTGGCTTCCAGGTCCTGCATTTCGATCTCCTTGTTCAGAGCTTCCGCCTCGCGGTTATTCTTGACATTGTCAAGCTGCTTCTCATACTTCTTCACCAGGGCGATCGCCTCCTTCTTGCCTTCGTTTTCCTTTTCGATAAACGTGTCGATGCTCTCGATCTCCGCGTCGATATTGGCAATCCGGGTCTGCAGGCCGGCGATCTCGTCCTCCAGATCCTTTACTTCCATCGGGAGCTCGCCTTTCAGCGTCTTGATTTCATCGCTCTTGGAGTCGATTTTTTGCAGCGTCAGGAGCGCCACGAGCTTTTCCTCAACGGAGAAGTCCTTTACGGTAGCCATGTTTATTTTTTAAATAAAATAATTTACTGGATTGGTTTTTGTCTCGGACAAAAGAAGCGCAAAAGTAGGTTTTTTTTCTGCTATTATATCGCGCAGCAATTCTACGGTATATTGCTCGCTTTCCCAATGACCGATATCGGCAATGAGTATGCGCCCTTCGGCGTCGAAAAACTGATGGTATTTGTAATCTGCTGTAACAAAGGCATCTGCGCCGGCAGCAATGGCCTGCTTCAGTAAGAACGATCCGGAGCCTCCGCATATTGCGATACGCCTGACCGGGCGCTCCGGCAGCGCCGTATGCCGGATGCAGGCAGCTCCCATGCGCTCCTTAAGATACAGGAGAAAGGCCTCCGGCTCCATGGCCTCCGGCAATTCGCCGATCATTCCGGCGCCAAGCTCCTGGTTGGAGTTCTGCAGGCGAACAAGCTCATAAGCAACTTCCTCATAGGGATGATTCCTGAAAAGCGCCTGCAGGACGGTCCGCTCCGCATGCCGGGGAACCAGTACTTCCAGCCGCAGCTCGGGGACCTCTTCCCGGGGGCCGCCGGCACGCCCGATCGCCGGGGCGGCATCTGCGCCGGGGCGGAAGGTCCCCCTGCCCCCGAATACGAAAGAACACTCCGAATAGTTGCCGATATGCCCGGCGCCGGCGGCAAACAAGGCTTCCCGCAAGGTCTCGGCGTCCGGCTCCGGCACATACGTGTGCAATTTGCAGAGGCTGCCGTCCATGGGCTGCAGGATGCGTTGCGCCTGCAGCCCCAGGCGATCGGCAAAGACGGCGTTCACCCCCTTGCGCATATTATCCAGGTTGGTATGCGCCGCATAGAGAACGATCCCGTAGCGCAGCGCCAGCATGACGACGCGCTCGACATAGCTTCCTCCCGTAAGGCGCTTCAGGCCGCCGAAGATCACCGGGTGATGCGCCACGATCATATTGCAGCCTCGTGCCCGGGCCTCTTCCACGACGGCTTCGGTGATATCGAGACTGAAGAGGATCCCGCCGACCGCTGCATCGGGATCTCCTGCCTGCAGCCCGCTGTTATCGTAGGATTCCTGATAGCACAGAGGAGCGAAGGCCTCAATGGCGCGGATTACATCACGGGCTTGCGTCATAACATTCATCGAACCGGATCTGACCGGAAATACCGGGGCAATGTTATCGCTCGCCGGTCACATTACCTTGCGCGGCGCTGTTCCGGAGCCAAAAAACGCTGAGCATCTGCTCATCGACGGATCACCGGACCAGCAGGACGTCTCCTTTCAGATAGTGTGTCACATCCGGCCGGTCCAGCACCCTGTAGCGCAGCTGCCAGTGGTAAGTTCCCATATCCGCATCCCTTCCGCCGAAGCGGCCGTCCCAGCCAGAATTATTCAGGTTGCTCAGGAAAACACGCTGTCCCCAGCGGTTATATACCTCGAAGCTGATCACCTGCACATTCGGGTTGTCCGTGATGATGCCGAAGATATCGTTGCGGCCGTCCCGGTTCGGCGTAAATGCATCCGGCAGCCAGATCTCGTGCGGGATGTCGATGACCCGCAGCGCATAGCTGCAGCTGTCCGGGCAGGAGGCATTCCGGAGCACGCACTTGTACCGGTTGTAGTAATAGATCGCGTCCAGCACCAGCTCCGGGCAGTCCCGGCAGATCAGGCTGTCGTTCCGGTACCAGTCCAGGTGCGCGGCGGCGGCGCAGGCCGGCAATACGACCCGGCTCCGGTACGGCGAAGTCAGCAGCGTATCGCGGAATCGCGGCTTCGGCTTCTCGGCCACGACTATGTAGGTGGTCACGGAGTCTGCGCCGCCGGGATTGTTGACTCGCAGCCGGATTTCATATACCCCCGGCCGGCTGTAGCAGAACGTGCCGGGCTGAATGCCCCAGCCGGTATCGGGGCTGGCGCCGGGAAAGCTCCAGTAGAAATGGACCGGGTAATTGTCGACCGCCGCGACCGGCCGGATGCAATCGCCGGCACACAGGGTATCGGAGGGTATGCCCGGCTCCCGGATAAGGGGGCTGCAGAAGCGAACATCAATCGTATCCCGGATCAACCCGCAGGGGCTCTGTCCCTCGACCCAATAGAGCCCCGGCCTGCGGGCCTTAATGGAGCTGCCGCTCTCGCCCGTGCTCCAGCGAATGCTTCCGAGCAGGGCCGGGACCCGCAGCAGGGTCAGGCCGGACACGTTGCAGATCGTCGTGTCCTCCGGCCAGGCCGGAAGATAATCGCGGATGCTGCCGACACGGAACGTATCCGAATAGCTGCCGCAGCTGTTCTCGGCCAGCACCCAGTACGTCCCGGCCGCCTGCACCTCGATGCCGGTGCCGGTGCTGCCCGTGCTCCAGGAGATCCGGCTGAAGCCGGTGTCTATGGTCAGGGGGATCCGGAATGGAGCGTCGCTGCAAATCGTCGTATCCGGCGGCAGCCGCAGGAAGCCCGCCAGCAGCCGCACCCGCACCAGCGGCGAGCGCACCGAGGGGCAGGATGCCGTAGAGAGAATTACGCCGTACACGCCCGGCTGACCGACGGGCAGGCTGGAGCTGTCGGCGCCGGGAATCGGAACGCCGTCCTTGATCCAGCTATACGAAATACCCGAGCCCTGGGCCGCGGCCCTGAATATCAATGTCTGTCCCGGGCAGATATCCTGATCCGTATCGGGGCTGAACTTGAGCGTCGGGGCAGCATGCACATTCACCTGGATTGCAGCGCTCTGCGCAATGCAGGCGCCGTTGGACACCGTCACCCGGTACAGCCCGGACTGCGTGACGCCGAAGCTGCTGTCGAAGGCCCCGGGAATGCTGCTGCCATTTACGGACCACGAGTATGCATATCCCGGGGTGTAGAACGTATGCAGCAGCGCCGTATCCCCGCTGCATATCGAGGTATCGGAAGCCCGCAGCAGCGCGGCAGGCTGGCTGACGACGCGGACCGTGACGGCGGACGCTGTGTCCTTATCGCAGATCCCGGCCTCCACGGCTACACGGTATGCGCCCGGTTGATGTACGATCAGCGTCCTGCCGGTCGCGCCGGGTATCGCCGCGCCGTTCCGCAGCCATTGAATCCGGGGCGTGCCGCTGTAGCCGCTTGCCACCAGCGTGGTGGTATCTCCCTGGCAGATATCCAAGTGAGCTGAAAGGATCTCCACCCGCAGCGTATCATAAGGTTCCGATTCGAACAGGAGACTGTCGCTGTGCATCGTACAGCCCGTGGCGGAGTCGATCGCGACGGCGGCGATACTGCCGATATATTCCATCTCCTTGGTGAGCGGCGTCTCCCCGGCGCGCAACGGCTGATGACGGAACAGCGGGCCGTTCCCGGACTGCGTCAGTATGCCTATATCCCACTTGTACGTCAGGCCGGGTCCGGGATTGACGACCGTGATCACCGGGGGCCTGGGATCGCAGGCATATGCGATGGCCGGCTTCGGCGGAGCTGCATTCAGCGTCAGGATCGTCGTATCCGTAATCGGCCCGTTGCATTCGCTGCTGGTAATGGCGAGACGGTAGACCCCGATATTCGATGCGTCCAGCGGATCTATCAGCGGTTCGCGGACATTGGAAACGAAGCCGTTGGGGCCGGTCCAGCTGTAAGTCGCGTTCGGCAGGTAAATCGCGCTGAGCTGTATCCGGCCGCCGCGGCATCCGACATAGCTGCTGCTGGATATCAGGCCGGCGGTTCCCAGGTCCAGGATGCGGAGGGGCTGCACGGCAAACGCGCCGCAGCTGTCGGCGACCTTAAGATCATACGCGGCATTCGCCGTTCCACCGAACCCGGTAAAGATGCCCGTCGTATTTGACGCGATGTAGGGACCGGACCATCCGTTCCCGGGCATCGCGAGCGAATACCTGTAGTAGACGCCGCTGCTGCCTCCCCGGAACGGGATCCCGTCCTTCCCGGCTGCATAGATCTGGCCCGATCCCGCTGCGGCGCCCTTGCAGAGAAAGCCCTGCGTGGCGTTGACATCCACGGCCAGCGCCTGATCCTTATAATCCACGTCGAGCGTGGCGTTGTACATATTCGGATAGCCAAGCGTAAAGCCGCCGACGGGATAATACCGCCCCAGCACATCGGGGGTATAGCCGGGGCTGGTGGCCAGGATCGTGTACCGGCCGGGCGTGGTAAGCATCACGGGAGTGCCGGAAGCATAGATCGGCCAGGCTCCCGTCGGGCTGTAATTCGGCTGGCCGTTGCGCAGCAGCACGAAGGAGGTGACCGGCTGCGCGGCGCCGTTGCGCGTGGAATGCAGCCAGGGCGTTATGACAAGCCCTTGGCAGCTGCGCCGTTGTGAAACGCTGTCCACCGCGAACCGGTAAAGATCGGCGGCCGTCACGCGTACGGTCAGGTAATATGTGCCGCAGTCGTCGGTAATTTTCCAGACGTAAGTGCCCGCCGGGAAAAGCAGCGTAGTCGCGGTCCGCGTGCCGTTTTGGGTCACGTTAAACGTACTGCTCCCGTACCAGTAGTTTGAAGAGTAGTACCCCGGGGGGCCGCTGAAGAGCTCGACCTTGCGGGTGGATGCGGCATTGGCGGAAGTGGTAAAGCTGAATCCGCCGGCAAAGCCGTTCAATCCTCCCGCTCCCGGTATCACCGTCACCGAATACGGATTGCCGCTGGCCGGTGTAACGGTAAGGGTCTTCGACGTGGTATAGCCGTCGCCGGTGGTCATGGTAACGGAATATGTTCCAGGCGGCAGGCCCTTCGCCACGGCCTGGCCGCCGCTCGCGGCATAAGGACCATACAGCTTGCCGCTGGCCAAATCCCGCAGGGTAAACTGCAGGGGCTGGCAAATCATTCCTCCCACTGATCCGAGAGTGAGGTCGAAGTCCAGGTTGCAATGCTGCTCGGTCTCCATGCTTATATCCGGGGTCGGGATAAGCATCGTCCGGGTAACCGGCAGCCCGCAGGGCATATAGATCGTAAAGCTGACCTGCTTGCCATAGCAGTCCTTCAGCGTCTTTCCGGCGGGCAGCCGGAACGGGACCGCCCCGTTCACCAGCCTTACCAGCACCGATGTTGAACCGAGGCCCGAGATTACCGCCGTCGCTTTGAAAGAGGTATCCCCGGCATAGCCTTCGAATCCTGTATTGCGCTCGTCCACGTTGGGCATATAGACGATGATCGTATTGCAGTCGGCAGCGATCGGCATGCGGTAAACGACGGGAAGCGCCGCTTCGTTGACGCTGCCGATCACAACGCTCCGCGGCGCGGTGCCCGAAAGGCAGGCGTCCATGGCCTGTACCGCATAGGAACCCGCCGGCAGGTTGCTGAAGGTGACGTTGCGCGCGGTGCTCGTAATGGACGTGGGGCCGGTGTAGCCGGCGGGGAAGCTGCTGAGCACATAGACATACGGAGGCGCCCCGCCGGAGACAGACGCGTTCAGACTGCCGGTAGCCCCGCAGGACAATGAGGCCCGGCCCATACCGGCATTGCAGGCAGGGATGACATAGGCCCCCGGGACCGCAATGCTCGTATTCCGCCCGACATAGCTTCCGCCGCACATGGCTACGACGCTTACCTGGTACGTTCCGGGGGGAATACCGGAAAAAGACGGCGAGCTGTTCAGCGGTACCGAAAAGCCGGATGGCGTAAGCGCGATCCCATACCGGAGATTACTCAGGTTTGCGGCGTCGTTCCCGCTCAGGCTCACGTTGAATGCGCCGTTGGCGACGCAGGTCGAGCCCGCCGCCAGCGTCGCCTTCGCCTGCCAGTCCGTGCATTGAGCCGCGCTGCCGATACTGCCGCCGACCCAGCAAACGAGCAGTATGACAGTGTTTAGTAGCAGCTCACGCATAGTCAAATTTGGCGAATACTTCCCAAAAGAGACGGAATATCAGCGAACAACGTTAGCGCGGACCGACAGAAATCCGGGAATTACCTCAATGCCCGGCCCCGCGCCCTCTGAAAACGGTGGGAAAAGCGTGGGAAAGGGTTTTTTCCCTCTTGACATGGGGTATGCTGTGGCATACATTTGTCGCAACATACACGCACACATGGCGAGAACCAAACGGGAAACGGCGGAGCGATTCGCCCGGACGATCATCCGGGTCAACCTGGCTTTCAGACAGTTCCTTCAGATGAAACTGAAAACGAACAACATGGACCTCACCTTTGAAATGCTGCAGGTGCTGGGCTGCCTGTGGCAGGAAGACGGGGTGAACCAGCAGGAGCTCGCCGATCAGACCGTTAAGGACAAGGCCAGCATGACCTACCTGATCGACAATATCAGCCGCAGGGGGCTCGTCACCCGGCAGGAAGATCCGAACGACCGGCGCAACAAGCTGATCTACCTCACCAAAAGCGGGCAAGATCTGAAAAAAGTGATAGAGCCCTGGGTGGAGGAGATGTACCGCTATGCGGGGGAAGGCCTGAGCATCGATGCCCTCAAATCCACGATCGACCAGCTGGAGCGCATCCGCGAAAATATCACAGCTGCCCGCTGAGATATTTTTTTGCCTGGATAGTTAAATGCAATACAGTAAAGACACGTACTTTTATTAGCACGAAAAACATCAGCCATGGACCGCATACTGATCACGACAGACTTTTCCCCGGCTTCCCGGCACGCGCTCGAATTCACGGCCAACATGGTGCAGGGCCGGGATGCCGCGATTGACCTCGTGCACATTTTCACCGTATCGGTCGTCGCGACCGCCGACGCCCTGGCGCTTACGGGGATCGGCGCAGGCATCGAGCGCGCGGAACGCCTGCTGGGCGAGGAGATGGAGCATATACGCGCGGTCTGGCCGGGGATCCGTATCAGCGGGCGTGTCATCGCGGGCCACTTTCTCGACACCCTCCGGGAAGAGGCGGCCATGATCAACCCTAAGTTCATCGTCCTGGGCACGGCAGGCTTCGGGGATCTGTACCTGGGCGACACCGATCCCCTGGACGCGCTGAAGATGCTGCAGGTGCCGGTCCTGTTCGTCCCCCAGGGAGCGGCGCTCCGCCCGATCCGCAAGGTGACTTACGCCTGCAATTACCGGTACGCCGGGCCCGAGCGGACCCCCGTGGCCGCTATGACGGACTGGATTTCCTGGGCGGGCGCGGCGCTTGACATCGTGCATACCGACAGGCAGCAGCCGGGCGAGGATCCCCGGCAAAGTAAGGGCGAGCTCTGGCTGCAGGAAAACCTGGCCCCCCTGCAACCGTCTTTCCACTGGATCGTCGACCAGGATGTGCTGCATGGCCTGAGCACCTATCTCAGCCACAGCGATACCGACTGCGTGATGGCCGTCCCCCGCCGCTACGGCTTCTGGGAAAGCCTGTTCCATCAAAGCCGCACGAAAGCGCTGGCCCGCATGAACCGCCTCCCGGTAGTCGCCATCCCCGAGCTGGGCGGCTGAGCCCCGGAGGCCGCACTTATCCCCCACAGGCAGGCATGCCGCGTACATCGTTCCGGCAGCCGAATTGCACCGGCGAACGCATTTACATTATGAATAAAATTTATTCACTTAGCCTTGTCCTGCTTCATGGTTGGTTAACAAATCGGTTAACCCGCTAAATTCAAACATCATTAACGTAGTTTTTCTAACATCCGGCTCTATTATTGCACCCCGAATAGAGCCATGCGAGCCCAAAGGCGATTCTTTCCGAACCTTGTTTCAGTGCTGCTCATGTGGCTGCTGCCGTTGTGCGCCGTCGCAAACAGCGGGCTGGAATTTCAATCGGTTCCCGGCAGCGCTCCTAAAATTTCCTGCCGCTGGGATTTTAACGGCACGAACAACATTGCGTATGTCGAAAAGGGCGTGCATCATATTCCCCCGGCACACCGGCATACCCGTCATCACCAGACGGTAAGCGTCGCGGCCACGACGCCGCCCCTGCGGCCGTCGCTCCCCGGCTGCCCCCTTTCCCATTACAGCCTGCCGGCGCCTCCATACCTGGCAGCGTTCCCTTTCGATACTTTCCCGGAGATTACGGTTCCGCCGCCGGAGCTGTCATGCTGAACCACTTCCATTAGGCTTTGTTCGTTTATTTGCGAACCAGCATTTGTTTTACCATCCTCCGCAACCCATGAAGTTTTTAATGAAGCTTGGCCTGTACATATGTACGGCCGGCTTACTGTGCCCAACATACATAAGGGCACAATCCCCGGGTGACGGCCCTGCCGATACCCTGCGCCTGACCCGGCTGGAGCTCGAGTCCCGCTTCCAGCAATCCAACCTGCAGCTGCTGGCCGCACACTACAATGTGCTGGCCGACAGCGCCCTGATCCGGCAGGCAGGCCTGATCGACAATCCGGTACTGAATACGGATCAGAACGTTTACAGCAACCATCGCTTTTTCGAGCACGGTACCGATGCCGCCGGGAATATCCAGGGCCAGGTCTACGTGCAGATCCAGCAGCTGATCACCCTTGGCGGCAAACGCCATAACAACATCCGGCTCGCGAAGTCCAACGCGGCGCTTACCCGCCTGCAGTTCGTCGACCTCCTCCGCAGCCTGCGCCAGCAGCTCCGGATGGACTTCTACAGCCTGCTCCAGCTCCGGGGCAATGAAGAGCTCTACCGCCTTCAGCTCCAGCAGCTGGAAAAGCTCCTGACCGGCATAGACGCCCAGTACCAGGCCGGGAACATCGCACGCAAGGACCTGCTCCGCATCCAGGCGCTGCAGGTGAGCACCCAGCAGGAGCTGGCCGAAAACGGCAAAAACGTGAGCAATATCCAGGCGGAGCTCAAGACGATGCTCGGCCTGCGCGACAACGTATATATCATCCCCGTCCCGGATGCGAACGATACCCTGGCGACATTGCCGGCGCAGTCGCTCCCGGACCTGATCGAGCTGGCGCGGCAGAACAACTCGACGTACAAGATCGAGCAGGAGCAGCTCCGGAACCGCCAGATCAACCTGGCTTACCAGAAATCCCAGGCGGTGCCCGATCTGACGGTAGGCCCCAATTATGACAGGAACAGCAACTACACCCCGAACTACTACGGTCTCTCGCTGAGCCTGCCCCTGCCCCTGCTCAACCGGAATCAGGGCAATATAAAGGCCGCCCGGTACCAGATCGAGCAGGAAAAAGCCAGCCTGGACGAATCCGGGCTGCGGCTGCAGAACGATGTTGAGAATGCGTACCGGAAGCTCCGCCTGACACTGATCACAAATTCCCCGCGGCAGCGCGATTTCTACGCGAATTACGCGCAGCTCTATAACAATGTTGTAGAGAGCTATACGCGCCGCCAGATCAGCCTGCTGGAATTCGTCGACTACTTCCGCGACTATGAAGAAGTTCGCGAAAGCCTGCTCCAGCAACTGTTCAACATCCACGAAGCTCAGGAAGAGCTAAATTATCAGGTTGGCATTGACGTTGTGCAATAGCAAACGGCGATCCCCCTTTATCCCCACAAAACCGAATAAAGACATCCAGATGAAAGCGTTTATTGCAAGCGCCATAGCCGCTGTAGGCCTGCTCTCGATCACCGCCTGCAAGCGCCATGAGCCCGTCAAGTCGGAGCCCGAGAAATTCGTGCTCAGCGACAGCATGCGGAACATGATCACCATAGACAGCGTGCGCGTCGCGAGCATTTCCGACGATATCTCGCTGACCGGCGACGTAAGCTTCAATGAGAACACCGTCGTGAAGGTGTTCCCCCGCAGCAGCGGCCAGGTCCTGCAGAGCAATGTATCCCTCGGCGACCATGTCAGCCGGGGCCAGGTGCTGGCGGTCATCCGCAGCGCCGACGTAGCCGGCAATTACAGCGACCTGAGCAGCACCAGCGCGGACCTCGCCATCGCGAAGCGGCAGCTCGACAATGCCGAGCAGCTCTACAAGAGCGGCATCAGCAGCGAGCGCGAGTACACGGAAGCCAAGGAGAACTACGCCAAGGCCAGGGCGGCCCAGAACAAGGTCCAGAGCCTGATTTCCATCAACGGCGGCAGCAACAGCAGCGCCTCCGGCCAATATGTCCTGACCGCTCCCATCGACGGCTTCATCGTCGAGAAGAAAGTCAACGCGGGAAACTTCATCCGCCCGGACGCCGGTGAGAATGTGTTCACCATCTCCGACCTGAAAACGGTCTGGGTGGAAGCGAACGTCTACGAATCCGACATCGCGAAGGTCCACGAGGGATTCCCGGCGGAGGTGCGGGTGCTGGCTTACCCGGACCGCGTCTTCCGCGGCCGCATCGACAAGCTGAGCCAGGTGTTAGATCCGCAGAGCAAAGCCCTGCGCGCGCGGATTTCCATCGATAACAGCGAGCTGCTGCTGAAGCCGGACATGTTCGCGAAGGTCACCGTCGAGAAC
>JASLDA010000282.1 GCA_030151745.1 Chitinophagaceae bacterium
GGCTGCGGAACGACAGCTTGACCTCGTCGGCCCGTTCGGTGATAAGGGTCGAAAAGCGGATACCCTGGATCGAAAGCGGGTACTGTACAAGCCCTTCGGTATCGCCGATGTTGAGGTTAAACAGCTTCAGATCCTTGCGGGAGATCGTGATGAGGCCGGCGCCGCATTCGGGGAAAAGCTCCATTTTCTCGATGAGCATATAGCCTACGAAGCGCATCCGGTTCGCGCTCCAGCCGTCATAGATATGCTCGTGGATGGGCGTATGCTCCAGCCCGCGGTCCTTCAAATCGGCGATCATGCGGTGCACGGCCGCCGTCGTGATGGGAAAGCGGAAGGAGCCGGTATCCGTCATCAGCCCGGTGTACAGGCAGGTGGCGATGTCCAGGTCGATCAGGTCGTTGTCGCCGGAAGCATTGATGAAATCGTACACCATCTCGCAGGTGCTGCTTTTCTCGGGAATGCTCGTCCCAAAATCCCAGACGGGCTTGGGGAACATATGGTGATCGATCAGCAGCTTGGGCTGTCCGGCTGCGGCCAGCAGGGGCTCCAGGGTTTTGGTGCGGCTGTAGTCGTTGAAGTCCAGGCAGAAGATGAGATCCGCCGCCCGCAGGGCTTCCGCCGCGGCCTCCGGATGCTCCTCCGCGTTGACGACGTAGGATATGCCGGGCATCCACTGGAGGAAGTCCGGCACTTCGCTGGGCGCGACGGGAGTCACGTCATGCCCTTTACGGATCAGGTAATGGTACAGGCCGAGCATGGAGCCGATAGCATCCCCATCCGGCTTGTGATGGGTGGTGATAAAGATTTTGCGGGGCGTCGCCAGCAAAGGCAACGCTTCTGACATCGGCTTCATGGGGACGCGAAGATAAAGGCCGGAGTCGTACCTGCGATTTGGGAATTTGTCAATTTGACAATTAGTGAATTTGTGAATTTGTGATTGGGCTGGCCCGGAACTGACAAACGAACCGGGGCCTTCATTCACAAATTCCCAAATTCGCGAATCGCCCCCGCGCCCTACCTTCGCGCGAAATTTCAGAAATGGCCACCAACAAGACCTTTACGATGATCAAGCCGGACGCGGTGCGCAACGGCAACATCGGCAACATCCTGCAGATGATCAACGCCGCCGGCTTCCGCATAGTGGCGATGAAGTACACGCGCATCTCCGTCGAACAGGCGAAGAAGTTTTACGAAGTGCATGCCGAGCGGCCCTTCTACGGCGAGCTGACCGAGTTCATGAGCAGCGGCCCGATCGTGGCAGCCATCCTCGAGAAGGAAAATGCCGTCGCCGATTTCCGCACCCTGATCGGCGCCACCAACCCGGCCCAGGCCGAGGAAGGCACCATCCGCAAGAAGTACGCGACGTCCGTGGGCGAGAACGCCGTTCACGGCTCCGACAGCGACGAGAACGCCGCGATCGAAGGCAGCTTCTTCTTCAGCGGCCTCGAGCAGTTCTAAAGATAGCTGCCGAGATCTAAGATTCAGATCGGAGCGCCGCCCCTAGCCGGGGCGGCGCTTTTTAGTTGAAGGCTCGGCCGGCCGGGGAGTCGGCAGCAAGAAGAAGGGCCCGGTATCCACTCGATACCGGGCCCTTCAAAGTTCGTCGGCGTATCGGCCTCATACCAGCTCCCGCAGCTTCCCGATCACGGCGTCCACTTCCTCGCGGGTGTTATGGCGGGAGAAGGAGAAGCGGATCGGCACCATGGTTTCGGATTTGCCGTTATACAGGGCTTTGATCACATGGCTCACGCTGGACGCTCCGCTGCTGCAGGCGCTGCCGCCGCTGACGCAGATGCCGGCCATGTCCAGGTTGAAGAGCAGCATATCGCTCTTGTCCGTCTTCGGAAACGATACGTTCAGCACGGTATAGAGGCTGTCGCCCCGGGTATCGCCGTTGCAGATCGCTTCGGGGAAGGCTGCCGTAATCTGCTGGCACATATAGCTTTTCAGGTCGTTGATATAGGCGCTGTCGCTCTCATAGCGGCTGGTAGCCATGTCCAGCGCTTTTGCATAGCCCACGATCCCGTACAGGTTTTCCGTACCGGCGCGCATATTGCGCTCCTGCGAACCGCCGTTGATCAGGGGATTGATGCGGACATTCTCATTGATATACAGGATGCCTACTCCCTTCGGGCCGTGGAACTTGTGGCCGGCGGAGCTCACGAAATGTACGTTCAGCTCCTGCAGGTTCACCGGGTAATGGCCGATAGTCTGCACCATATCGCTGTGGAAAACGGCATCGTACTGCCTGCAGATCTCGCCGGCGCGCTTCACGTCCAGCAGGTTGCCGACTTCATTGTTGGCGTGCATCAGCGTCACCAGCGTCTTGCCGGAGTTCGCCTTCAGCAACTCTTCCAGGGAGCCGTAGTCGACATGCCCTTTCGCGTCCAGCTTTACAAAGCTGAGCTGCACCGCGCCCGTCTTGGCCAGGTGCTCAACGGTGTGCAGGGTCGCGTGGTGCTCGATGGGCGAAGTGACGATATGCGTACAGCCCAGATCGTACACGGATGCGCGGATGGCCGTATTGCTGCTTTCGGTGCCGCCGGAGGTAAAGAAGATCTCCGCGGGCTTGCAGCCCAGAATCCTGGCTACCGATTTGCGCGCGTTCTCGATGGCCATCTTCGTCTCGCGGCCGTACGAATAAACCGAGCTGGGATTCCCGAACTTTTCAGTCAGATACGGCATCATAGCCTCGAGCACTTCCGGGTCCAGCGCGGTAGTAGCGGCATTGTCAAAGTAAATTCGGCGCATCGACAGTATTTTTTGCGGCTGCAAAAATAATACAATCCGTCCGCCCGGCCAGATATACCTTATATACTCGGCAAGGGGTAAGACCGCGGGGTTTCATGAGAAGCGATCCCGGATCCTGGTCCTTTCGGCATATAACGGGCCGTCATATGGCGGAAAACCGATCAGCCTCGCCTGCCGTCCACCGTCAATTCCCGCGCGCTTACCGATGCCGGGCTTCATACAACCTACCCTTGCTTCCCTGCGGGCCGGGCAGGAGGTACTTTTACATCCTAATCTTTTCCGGACATGGACAGGCATCATCATTGGGGGCGTAAGCAACATAACGGGGGGCGTATATTCTTCGGCGCTATAGTGGTCATCATCGGCGTGCTCCTGCTGCTCCGGGGGTTGTTCCCGGAGATTTTCAGCACGTTCAGCTTTTATCTTACCTGGCCTGCCATCCTGATAATCATCGGGATCGGCATCGGCATCAAATCCCGGTTCCGCGGCGCGGCGCCCTGGGTGCTGATGGCGATCGGCACATTCTACCTCGTAGGACCGGCTTTCTGGGGTACTTTCTTCCCCCGGCGGATCGTGTGGCCGAGCCTGCTCATCGTCCTCGGCCTGCTCATCATCCTGAAACGCCGGGGGCCGCGCCATAACCGCTTCCCGGATTGCCAGCCCATGTTCACCAACGGCGCCGATACGATCAATGTCGATATCTCCTTTGCCGGCCGCAAGGAAATCGTGACCTCCAAAAATTTCCAGGGCGGCGTGATCCGCGCCTCGTTTGCCGGGGCGGAGATCAACCTGGCGGGTGCGGACAGTCAGACACAGCCCATGGTCCTGGAGCTGCACGCCAGCTTCGCCGGCATCGAGCTCATCGTGCCGAGCCATTGGGAGGTCCGCAACGAGATCAACCCCACCATGGGCAGCGTGGAAGATCTTCGCATGATCCGGACCGCCGATACGGGCGGGGCCGACAAGCTGCTTATCCTGCGCGGATC
The DNA here is from genome assembly GCA_030151745.1 of Chitinophagaceae bacterium. Lineage (GTDB taxonomy): Bacteria > Bacteroidota > Bacteroidia > Chitinophagales > Chitinophagaceae > UBA1952. The sequence continues at coordinate 3,738 of JASLDA010000282.1, forward strand.
CTGCTCGTTCGGATCCATAGAGCTGAAGAGCTATTAAACGCTAATTACGGACGATGGTTTTCAACCGGCAGATCTGGTGGCTGATGCCGCTGTGCACCCTGGCAGGCGGGCTCTTTGCAGCCAGCCTGCTGCGCAGCTTTACAGAGCTGTGGACCCTGGAGGCGCTCAAGGTCGGGCTCAGCTTTACCGCAATCCTGCTGCTTGCATTTTCCCAGGCGATCTGGATCATCCGGG
>JASLDA010000076.1 GCA_030151745.1 Chitinophagaceae bacterium
CTCAACTACGTATTGCTCGAGAAACCGGGGGTAGCGGTGACAAAACTCGTCGAGCCGGAGGTGGTACGGGAGGCGCTGGGGGTTATTGGCAATAGGCAATTGGCAATAGGCAATTGGCAATAGGCAATTGGCAGTGGAGACTTGAGATGGGTTTGTGTATGCCGGTACTGTAAATTCGATCATTCAGCCCTATTGGGTCAAGCGCCGCCGCGTGCAGTAGGCTATGCCGCCTGGCCGCGATCGTGCTATTCCCACTTGAAGATCCGGCTCGCGATCGCGTACAGAACGATGCCCCAGACGACGAGCCAGAAGATATCCCAGCGCACATCCCAGAAACCGGCTCCGTCAAAGGCGATCCGGCGCATGGCGTCGTTGAGAAAGGTCAGCGGCAAGGCCCTGGCCAGAGGCTGCAGCCAGCCCGGGAAGACCTCGATCGGGAAAAAGGTGCCGGCGAGCAGGAACTGCGGCATGGCGATCATGTTCGAGAAGGCCGGGATCACGGAATCGTTCTTGGCGACATTGCTCACCACGAAGCCGAAGCCCATGAAAACCATGATGGCGACCGCCGAGAGCGCCAGCAGCTGCAGGAAGGTGACGATACCGTGAATGAGCGTGAAGCCGAATACGAAGTGACCGATGCCGATAATAACGATCGCGGTCATCATCTGGAAAAGCATGCGCGCGATACCTTCCGAAACGACGATGGTGGCCTTGCGGACGGGCGTAGCGAAAAAGCGCTTCAGCACGAGCGTATTCCGCATATTGAAGAACACGAAAGCCGTACCGAAGATCGAGCCCGCCAGCAGGGAAAAGCCAAGCTGGCCCGGAAGGATAAAGTCGATCTGCTTATACTCCCGCACCACCGTCTGGCTGATATCTATATCGGCGATGGCTTCGATGCGGCGCGGAATCTCCGGGTCGTTGCGCATCAGAATCCCGCGGATAATGCCTTCCAGTTGCTGCACATCGCCCATCTCGGAAGATGCGCCCTGCAGATGGACATGGAACGCCGGGACGGCGCCGGGTGCATTCCTCCGGATATTCACGATCGCCGCGATATTTCCCTTTCGCAAAGCGTCGCCCTGCGAGGCCGTATCGGAAAAATCCTTCCAGCGGATGCCCTCCATGGCGGCAAGCCCCTGATAGACCGGGTTTAGCGTGTCCGCGCCGGGAGCCAGCGAGACGCGCGTATAAAAGCCGCTTCTTCCCCCGCCCAGCATGCCGAAAACAAGAATGAAGATCAACGGGAATGCCAGTCCGAACACGACCGAGGTCGGGCTGCGAAGGATGGATTGAAGACTTGCCTTTACCAGCGCGCGCCCCGAGCGGAAATTGCTGTAGTTGGACATGGAAAACGGATGGCCAAAAGTACGCCCCCTCAACCTTATTAAGCCGGCAGCCTGTTCGCGCCGCGGATGCTTGATGATGTTGGATAGGGTTTGATGATGTTTGATAACGTTAGATAATGTTGGATAATATTCATCATAGCGGACCACCCGGTTTGTTTCCCGAACAACCCTATCCAACATCATCAACCCTATCCAACCTTATCCAACCCAAACACGGCACTACACCGAAGCCGTATCAATAAGCCGGTGTTAAAGCTTGCATCGGCCGTACGCAAATCCGCCTATTCACGTTAATTTGATACTGTGATTTCCATGAACCTCCGGCGGCTGATCCTGGCACTGATCGTCGTTACGGGAAGCGGCCTGCGGGCCGGCGCGGCGAAGATCCTGATCCCGATGGATGCCGAGACCCAGACTCAGCACCTCAAAGCTTATGGCGTGGCTTATGCTGCGCTGAAGCTGAACATCGGCGCAGACTGGCTGCTGAACTACCGCGGCGGCTCCTTCGGCATCGAAGCGGTAGACGCCGTAGAGCGGCTCTGCAAGCTGCGGGGAGTCGCCTACGAGCGAATCAGCGACGACCAGTACAACGGCATCCTGCAGCAGATCGCCAACCCGGATTTCAACGGGGATGTGATCAAGCTCGAAAAAGCACCGCGGATCGGAGTTTACAGTCCGCCGAACAAGCAGCCCTGGGACGATGCCGTGACCATGGTGCTGACCTACGCGGAAATCCCCTACGACAAGCTCTATGACGACGAGCTGCTGGCCGACAAGCTGCACAACTACGACTGGCTGCACCTGCACCACGAAGACTTTACCGGGCAGTACGGTAAATTCTGGGCCGGGCAGCGGAATACGGCCTGGTACCAGGAAGAGGTGGCTACGAATGAAGCCATGGCGGCCAAGCACGGCTTCCGGAAGGTATCCCAGCTGAAACTGGCCGTGGCAAAGAAGATCCGGGATTTCGTGGCAGGCGGGGGGTACCTGTTCGCCATGTGCTCCGCTACGGACAGCTACGATATCGCCCTCGCGGCCGAAGGGACGGATATCTGCGAAGTCCCCTTCGACGGCGACGGGATGGCCCCGGACGCGCAGCAGCGGCTGAACTTCAACAACTGCTTCGCCTTCAAGGATTTCATCATCGAGACGAACCCGATGATATACGAATACTCCAACATCGACAACACGATGTACCGCAATGTGCCGATGAACCTGGATTATTTCACCCTGTTTACGTTCTCCGCGAAATTCGACCCCGTACCGGCCATGCTCTGCCAGAATCACACGACCACGATCAAGGGCTTTATCGGACAGACGACGGCGTTCCGGAAGGAGACGCTCAAATCGAACGTGCTCGTCATGGGCGACTATAAGCCGGCGAACGAGGCCCGGTATATCCACGGCGAATACGGGAAAGGCACCTGGACCTTCTATGGCGGCCACGACCCGGAAGACTACCAGCACGCCATCGGCGATCCTCCTACCGAGCTCGCGGATCACCCGAACTCACCGGGCTACCGCCTCATCCTGAACAACGTACTCTTCCCGGCAGCCAAGAAAAAGCCGAGAAAGACCTGACAGGGTTGGGATTTAAGATCTGAGATTGCAGATTGGCATCGGGCAATGTCTCACGGCAAACTGCTTACTGCAAACTGCCCAACTCGGCTTGCACCTTTTTCGGCAGCTTTGCCCGCACCAGTACGTACGACTCCCGGATGCGGGACTTCCATTCCGGCAGCTTAACGGCATTTGACTGAACGACCTTCACCCATTTGGCCCGCTGCATATGCGGGGCGGGCATGTACGTATCGCCGGCCGACAGCTCTTCGAAATCGGCGTCCGAGACCTTGAAGGAGGTATCGTTGGCGTCATCCAGGTTCGTGATGCAGAACATCTTTCCCGAGACCTTGAAAAGCAGGTGATTGCCCCATTGCACTTCTTCAGTAGCAGTCGGAAGGGCAAGACAGATGGCGCGGAGGGTATCGAGATCCATTTTAATTAGTCAATTAGTCAATTAGTCAATTAGTCAATTTGCGAATTGGTGAATTTGTGAATGCACTTAGCATATCTAGGATGCGAGCGCCGGCGAGCAATGTTATAATGTTATAGAAGCCTCCTTTCCCAACACCGTTCGTCAATTAGTCAATTAGTCAATTGGTGAATTTGTGAATGCGCTTAGCATATGGAGAATGCGAGCGCCGGCGAGCAATATTACAGAAGCCTCCTTTCCCAACACCATTCACTAATTCACCAATTCGCAAATTCACTAATTCTCTAATTCACCCCAAAATCGCCCTCAGCTTCAGCTCCAGCCGCTGCGCCCAGATCGCATACTCCTTGCCGCTGGGATGGAGGCCGTCCTCTGCCAGGTACTCCGGCTTCGTCCCGTTTTCGCGGGTGTTGTCCGTGATGTCGAGCCAGCCGCATTTATGCGCGGTTGCGATCTCCTTTGCCGCCGC
>JASLDA010000293.1 GCA_030151745.1 Chitinophagaceae bacterium
TCCGGATCGTTCCCCTTGTCCGCCTCTTTCTGAAAGGCATCGATATCTTCCTTGTGATCGCTTACCATATACTCGGAATAGGCTTTATCGAAATCGGCACCTTTCTTGGCAGCGAGATCGTTGTAGTCCTTCTGCTTCGAGTCTCCCAGGGCAGCAGGCAGCGAGATGTTCTTGCGGGCCGCGAGCGCTTTCAGCTCCTCATTGGCCTTGGAGTGATCGCTGACCATCATCTTGCCGAACTCCTTGATCTTGGGAGATGAGGCATTTGTCTGTGCCAGATTCCCCAGCTGCACTTCGAGCATACCTCCCTCCGCTGCATTGGTTGCCCATTTCGTATCGTCTTCGATATTGGTATTGTCAAACTTGGCCTCATTCTGGTCCCGGGCCACTTCCTTGCTGTCTTCGGTCTTGTTTCCGTTGCTGCCGCAGGCGGCAAAAAGGCTGAGCATGCTCATCAGGCTCAGGCCAAGAATGGTTTTTTTCATATGTCAACATGTTTGATTGTGCGGAAACCGCCAAAAAAATGATACCGGCATCATATCCCGGGCTTTCGCGCCCCGGAGGCTTGCAGCGCAGATAGGGGCCGTTACTTTTGCTGAGTCGCGCATGGATTTCATTCCTCTGCAAACCAACTTGGAGCCCGCGGTGATGGATACACTGCTTTCATTCGGCTATTACCGGATGCGGCAAAGCCTTTTTACAACTACCTATACCCTGACCGACCACCAGCAGATCGTCAAGGTTCTCTGGGCCAGGCTGCGCCTGGACGGCTACCGGATCACGCCCCGGCACCTGCGGCTCTCGAAGCGCGCGTCCCGCTTTCAGATCCGCCTGCTCCCCGCACGCGTGAACGAGGAAATCGAGGGCCTGTACGCGCAGTACCGCGCCAGCATGAACTTCGACGCGAACGAATCGGTGCGCGCCTGCATCCTCGGCGAGGCGGAAACCGACTTTTTCCCCGGTCGGATGTGGGAAGTGCGCGACGCCGGCCGCCTCATCGCCGCAGGCTACTTCGACGAAGGCATCAACAGCGTCGCCGGCATCCTGAACTTCTACCACCCCGATTATGCCGGCTTCAGCCTGGGACTGTGGCTATATCTCGAGGGCGTGCGCTACGCCTCGGCAACCGGCAAAGCTTATTTCTACCCCGGCTATATCGCGCTGGACTTTCCAAAATTCGACTATAAGCTGCTCGCCGGCACCGAAAACATGGAGATCCTGGATACGCAGCAGGGGGTCTGGATTCCCTACGCCGCCAGCGAGCACGCGGAGCAGGCGCGATAGGGCCGGCTCAGAACGGGGCGGTCCGCCCACGGAGCGGCAGATCATCCGGCTCTCTCCGCCTCCGGTAAAAATCGCGGACATCCGAAAGAAGATAGTACGCACCGGCCGGCGCAACGATAGCGATCAGCGGGTTGCGGGCCCAGGCTTCCCGGAAATCCAGCCGCAGCAGGGACAGCGCCGCATGGGTGAGCCCGCAGCCGGGACAGGGCCGGCCGATCAGCCTGGATATCAGGCAAGGCGGGAAGATATCGGCAATACCCGTAAAAAAAAGAGTGCCGGCCAACAGCGCATAAAGCGCCGCGGCCAGCACCCAACGATTGGCAAGCAGATAAGCCATCAATCAGTCTTTCAACCAGTCAGTCTTTCAACGGACGGCCGTCGGCCATTACCATATCGCCCACGATGATGCGTATAAAATCCACCAGGCTCCAAATGCCGCAACCTCCAAGCGTGATCAGCTGAAGCCACCAATTCCTGTATCCCATCAGGTAACGGTGAATGCCGAGTGACCCGACGAAGAAGCAGATCAGGATCATACCGATCTTGCTTTGGGCAGGCTTCTGGCCGGGATATTGGGGCAGGTCGTACGACTGCTGCTGATTGCTGTAATCGGGCATATTGTGACAGGAGTTTGGTATTCAAATATAAGGCTCCGTATCCCGATTAAAAGCCTCGTATAGCGCTACCTTTAAACGACAATTACCCGCTATGAACAATCAGGACACGATCAAGGCGCTGCTCGAACGCCTGGGCAAGGCGAAGAACACGCCCGAGCTGGAAGCCGTCCTCGACGGATACGAGGCCGCGCTGGGCTCCGCCGTTGCCGGAAACGCCGATTACAAGCCGAAGCTCCGCCGCCTGCAGGAAGAGATCCCGGATCTGCGGCGGATGATCCCGAAGAAATTCGACGCTATCCTGAAAGGCCGGATCAGCGACGGGCTCCGCGCCTTCCGCAAACAGGTCGAGGAGCTTGAAGCGCCCGCCCCTCCGCCGGCCGCGGAAGCGGCTCCCGATCCAAGTCATTCCGTGACGGAGCTCCGGCTCGGCGAAGAGCAGGCCCAGCCCAAACCGTTCCGGAACATGCCGAGCCTCGGCATGGATTGAGATCGGGGGATCCGGTGCCGGCAGGAGCGCCCGGAACCAAAATCTTCAATCTGAAATCTCCGGTCTGAAATTATTTTGGCTTTTCCCTGCAAACGGTCGCCGTAGCATTGCCATCCCATAGCTTATGCTGCAATTCGACCGCTTCTCGAAATCCTATGCCCGCCGGATCGTGGGCGCCGACGAGCTGATCCTGGACCAGCCGCTCTATTGGCTGCGCGGCGGCAACGGCTCGGGGAAAACGACGCTGCTGCAATGCATTGCCGGCATGATCCCCTTCGACGGCCGCATCGTGCTGGACGGGCTGGAAGCGAAGAAACAGATCCGCGACTATCGCCGGGCAGTGAATATCGCGATGGCCGAGCCGCACTATCCCGAGTTCCTGCGCGGCACCGATCTGCTCCAGCTGTACGCGGAAACCCGCGGCGGCAGCGAGGAGCAGGTCCGGGCCCTGGTATCCGCCTTCGGGGCCTCGGACTTCGCGGGCGATAAGATCGGCACCTACTCCAGCGGCATGAAGAAAAAGCTCTCGCTCATACTGGGCTTCACCGGCGATGCCAGCCTCATCCTGCTCGATGAGCCGCTGATCACATTGGATGCGGCGGCGGCAGAGGCGCTGATCGCCATGATAAACGCTGCGCTGGAGCAGGGCCGGCAGCTGATCCTCACCTCCCACCAGGAGATCAGGCTGCCATTCTCAAAGCCCGCAGTGCCGCTGCAGATACGGGGCCAAAATCTCGAGCTCGCATGAACGGCGCCTTCAGACTGCTGTTCCGCGTGCTGGTGCAGCGCTACTACTTCCTTAACGGCGGCTTCTTCCTGGTCGTGTTCCTGCTGCTCTTCGGGGTGATAGATCCTGCCGCCAGCCTCCGCCTCCACCTCGACCTGATGATCATGATGGGATCCAGGCCCTGGCTGCTGGCCGGGGTACTGGCAGTGCTGGGGCTGTATTTCGTCAAATGCCTGCGCTTCGCGGCACTGCAGCCCGCCCTGCCCGAGAACGGGATGCTCTACGAGCTGCAGGCTTTGCCGCCGCACCGCCTGCGGCGGTATCTCGGGCTGAGCTTCACCGCCATCTATGCACCGGCATTGTGCTACTGCCTCTGCATTCTCCTCGTCAGTTTCCAGCACCGGGCCTGGCTCGCCGCCGCCGCGACCCTTGCTGCGCAGTCGCTGCTGATCCTGCTTGCCGTACGCAGCCTGGAACGCCGGTGCATGCAGCGTCTCGGGGACCCGCGCGCAGACCGGCTGCTGCGAAAGCTGGACGCGCTGCGCCCGGACTACCTGCGCCCCGGCCAGTACTTCGCCGCTTTTCTCCTCAACCGGAAGAAAACAATGCTGTTCCTGCTGAAAGCCGGCTCCCTGCTGCTCTTACAGCTTATGGTCTATATCAACCGCGACGAGCCCGAGCGCGCGGGGACCTTCTACGTGCTGCTGTTCCTGATCGTCGCGCATGGCCTCATCCCCTGGCAGCTGCGACAGTTCGGCGAGAGTCTGCCCTGGCTGCGCAATCTGCCCATTCCGCTGCTGCGGCGTTATGCATCCTTCGCCGGAACCTATGCCCTGCTGTTCCTGCCCGAGCTCATTTTCCTGCTCCTGCATGTACATAGCAGCCTCGGCATCGCAGACATTCTTTCCTTCTACGCGCTTTCCGTGACGACGCTCTGCGGGCTGCATGCGGGGCTGTACCTTCCGGGGCTGAATATGGACCGGTACCTGATATTGATGCTGTTCCTGTATCCCCTCAGCATTATTGCGCTGGCGGTGCTAAGCCCCTGGACGCTTGCGGCGTTCTGGCTTGTCTCTTCGGTGCTGCTGTTCATGCGGCGCTATTACCGGTCCGAGATGCAGGTCGAGTAGCTCAGCGCCTCGGGCCCAGCACGCGGTCCAGCAGGACCTGGTATGCCCGGTTGCCGGTGATATTGCCGTGGCCCCAGCCCTCGAGGCGAAGCAGCGTGTCGCCATGCTTGAAATGCCGCTGCAGCTTTTCCGACGAGCCGAAATAGATCACCTCGTCGTTGTCCCCGTGAACAATGCTCACCGGAGCCTTGCAAGCCTCGAGATACCTGTAGGTGTCGAACTGGTATTTCAATATGAAGGTCGGGACGCCCGGGTAGCGGTGCCGCATCATATCGCGCAGGCTGTAATAGGGCGCCTGCAGGATCAGGGCCCGGGGATGGTTGTGGGATGCCAGCCAGGCGGCCGGGCCGGAGCCGATGGAGTAGCCGATGATAACGATATGGGAGTCGCCGTAGTAATGACGCAGGCTGTCATAGGCGGTCTGGATATCGCCGAGAAACTGCGCCTGGCTGCGGATGCTGCCGGTGCTTTTCCCGAAGCCCCGATAATCGATCATCATGATGTCCCAGCCCCGGTCGGTATAGCTGCGGGCCGTCTGGCCCCAGGTATCCATTGCCCCGGCATTGCCGTGCAGGAAGAACACCAGGCCTTTCGGTTTCCGGGCCTTGAAATGCAGGCCGTGCAGGGTGTCGCCGCCGCTGGTGGGGATATATAGCTCCTTGAACTCGCCCTCGAAGCTGAACCGGTAGCCCTGGTCCAGCCGGCTGGGGGAAAAGATCAGGCGCTCCTGCAGCAGGTACAGCAGCAGGCAGGCGCCGAGGTAGATCCCCGCGACCCAGCCAAGGGCCTGTGCCATTCGTTGCTTATGCCTTGTCATCGTATGCTTGCGGCTACAATCTAAGCCCTTAATCGGAAAGCCGGAGCAGGGAAACGCCGGTTCTCTGGCCAATCTGCCTCTTTTCAACCCTGCATACAGGGCTAAAAATAAAATTCCAAAAGGCGCCAAGGATTCCCTGCCGGACCGCGTCTTAGATGTTCTGTGTACGCCGGCAGAGGTTTTCCGGCGGAGCACATCCTGCAACACAACGATTTTTTAATATTCAATATCGGTAATTAATTTCGCGCCTTATGAAAAAGCACATTTTCACACTCACAGCACTTTCCGCCGTGCTGGCCCTCGCAGTAATGCCGTCCTGCAAGAAGAACGACAGCTCCAAATCCCGCTCCGAAATGATCGTGGGAAGCTGGCAAACCTACCAGGAGGGTGAAGACTCCAACAATAATGGTGTTTGGGACGCCAACGAGCACATCGATCTTGACAGCAACGACAAGGTGACCTTTGCATTCAATGCCGGAGGCACCGGCACTGCATCGGTTTCCTACCTGCCCACTCCGGTCGTGACCAACTGGAGCCTTCCCAATAACGAGAACGATATCCGCATCATCCTGACCATTCCGGGTATGAGCTCCGATACGCTGAGCGGCAATATTGTTTCGTTTACCGAGAGCGAGGTGGTGATCAAGGATGCAAGCGCAACCCCCGTTTCCTTCCTCTCTCTGAAAAAGCGATAATACCCGGAACCGCATCGCTATCCGATGTAGCTCGTCAAAAAGCCCCGCCTTATACGCGGGGCTTTTTTTGTATCGTCCGGCCGATGCCGATATCCCCGAGAAACTGCCGGTCGTGCGAAACGACGAGCAAGGTCCCTCGGTAGCTGCGCACCGCGGCCGTCAGGATCCCGATATTCTGCAGGTCGAGGTTGTTCGTGGGCTCGTCGAGCACCACCAGGGCAGGCGCCTGTGCACCGATACCGAGACAGCAAAGCATAAGCCGCATCTTCTCGCCGCCGCTGAGGCCGGCGCAGGGCTTTTCCCAATCGTCCTTCATGAACAGGAAATGCGTCAGGCGGCGCTTTACTTCATGCTCTTCGAGACCGCTGTCGTTGAAGCGCTGCGCCTGCCGATAAACGATCAGCCCGTTGTCGA
>JASLDA010000295.1 GCA_030151745.1 Chitinophagaceae bacterium
CCGGGGACAGCGTATTAAAGTCCTTGAAGTTGGAGACGTAAAACGCCTTCGTACAGAAGCAATGAAACGTGGAGGTGCCAACCGCGCACAAGGATGCGGGCACAGGGGCCGAAACCCGGGTGCAGGACCGATGCGTCGCTATGGAAATACTGTTCCCCACAGCTTAAAGATAAACAATGCGGAGAAACGATTCGTTAAAGCCGGGAGGGTGCTGAGCGGGCAGTCCGCGGCGGAAATCCATTTCTGAACAGGATCAAGGAGTTTTTTGCGGAAAGACGCAGACGGTATTTACACGCTTTTCGCGTGCGGGGCGGCCCGGCCTGCCGTATATGCCCGAGCTTGCCTGCTGGAACGGCATTGTTCTAGGAATATCCGATTGAACGTCCCATATGAACAATATCATTGCACAACGGAAAAGCTGGAAAGAGGCGCTTGCCGCGGAGAAGCCGCTGCTGCTGCCTGCTGCTCACAATGCCCTGGCCGCCCGCCTGATCGAGCAGGCCGGCTTTCATGCATACCAGATCGGCGGCTTCGCCCTGGTGGGGACCATGCACGCGGTACCTGACATCGATCTGGAGCACTTCGGCGAAAAGGCGATGGCGGTGGAAAACACCTTTGCCGCGTCCTCCCTGCCGGTCCTCGTCGATGGAGACGATGGATACGGAGACGCCAAGAATGTAACCCGCACCGTCCAGGTATACGCACGCATGGGAATCTCCGCGCTGTTCCTGGAAGACCAGCTGGCCCCTAAAAAATGCGGCCATATGGACGGTAAGAAAGTGGTTCCGTCCGAATTCATGGAGAATAAGATCCGTGCAGCCGTAGCGGCGCGGGACGGCCGCGATCTCTTCCTGCTCGGCCGCACCGATGCTATCGGCCCCGAGTCCCTGGATAAGGCGCTGAAACGCGCGGAGCGATACCTGAAAGCCGGCGCGGACGGCGTGTACTTCGACGGAGTGGAGAACGAGCGGCAGCTGGAAAAGATCGGTAAGGAATTCGGCAATGTCCCGCTCGCCACCAGCGTTATGGAAGGAGGGGGAAAAACCCCGGTGCTCAAGCCCGAGGAATTCGGCCGGCTCGGCTTCTCGATGCTCCTTTACCCGACCACGCTGCTGTTCCAGATCACCTACACCATGCAGCGGGCGCTGATAGCGCTTAAAAACTGCTAACCGATGTCGGAGGCGCTCGCCACCGAGATGAAATCCTTCGAGCAGATTGTAGGCATGGATTACTGGGCGGGTATCGAGAAGCGCTTCAGCCCTTCATCCGAGGCGGATTGAGCCCACGGCGTTGCAGCCGGGATGCGCCCGAGGATCCTGCCGGCGATGCCCGGTTAGCCTTTCTGCCGGACCAAGCGCTAGGCCCAGATCTCGTTCATCGCCGTCAGCACCATCGGCCTTCCGTCGGTAACCACGATCGTATGCTCATGCTGGGCCATGAAACCGCCCTTGTTCCCGACCATCGTCCAGCCGTCGCCCAGCGTTTCCGCATACGTCGAGGTCGTCGAGATGAACGTTTCGATGGCGACGACGGCGTTCTTCCTGAATCTCGCCGGGTTAAAGCGATCCCTATAATTCGCGATCTCGCCCGGCTCCTCGTGAAGGCTCCTTCCTATCCCGTGTCCCGTAAGGTTTTTGATAACCTTGTATCCCCGTTTTCCGGCTTCCGTCTCTATCAGGTGCCCGATATCGGATATGCGAACCCCGCCCTTTATGTTCTCTATCGCCTTCTGCAGGATCTGCCTGGACGCGTCCACGAGCTTCTGATGCCGGTTTACATCTTCGCCGAGCACAAAGGAGCCTCCGTTATCGGACCAGAAGCCGTTGAGCTCGGCCGAGACGTCGATATTCACCAGGTCGCCCTCTTGCAGCACTCTTGCGGCGGAGGGTATACCGTGGCAAAACTCGTTGTTCACGCTTATGCAGGTGCAGCCCGGGAAGCGGTACGTCAGGAACGGCGCCGATCTTGCCCCGAAGCCCGATAATATCGCGGCCCCGTAGTCGTCCAATTGCTTCGTCGTCATTCCCGGCTGCGCATAGTTCCTCATTTCCTTTAAGGTATATGCTACGGCTTCGCTTGCCTTTTGCATCCCGACCAGCTCCGCCTCTATTGTTATCGACATATTCGTTCAATTAGTTTGTCCGCCTGCCGCCCTGCCATCTTAGGCATATCGCCGAAATCTGTAAACGAAGGTAGAGCAGATCGTAATCATGGGCTATCTGCCGCTTTCTGCAGGGTTGCGTAAATATGCAGCGGCGGAGGCCGGAGTTCATGTAAAGCGGCCTGGATAAAGGCAGGCCCGTTTCACCTTAGCCCTGGAGTAACCAAATATCGTCTATGAGCATCAATATTCAGCCCGTACTCGAAAATGAAAGCCTGATCCTGTATCCCCTTCGGGAGGCGGACTTCGAAGCGCTGTACCAGGTAGCCTCAGATCCCCGGATCTGGGAGCAGCATCCCAATCAAGACCGCTGGCAGCGCGAGGTGTTCCGGACCTTCTTCGAAGGCGCCATTCAGAGCGGAGGCGCGTTCCGGATCCAGGACAAGGACAGCGGCGAAGTCATCGGCTCGACGCGCTGGTACGATTACGATCCGGC
>JASLDA010000339.1 GCA_030151745.1 Chitinophagaceae bacterium
TCGACTCCTATTTCCTGAGATACGAGAAAAACGGGCATCATGAGCGCGCGACGGTGGAAGTATCCGCGGACAGCGGCGCTACCTGGACGGTGCTCAAAGAGCCGTCCCCGGCGAACTTCGGGGTCTACAACACCTGCATGGTCGATCTCAGCGCCTATACGGGCAGCAGCGGCGCGGTCCGCGTGGGCTTCCGCTATACGGACAGCATGGAATACATGCCCGGCTGGCTGATAGACAACCTGGAGATCACGGAACCGGCCGGCGCCGATATCGCGCTTGTCGGTACCAACCAGGACGATACCTTCCGCAATTTCTACGTGGCGCCCGCCAATGTCCCGCTCGAAGGGATGGTCGTCAACTACGGGACCGCCCCGGTGACGGGCTTCACCGCATACTGGCAGGACGGGTCCGGCGCCGTTCAAAGCACCACCGTCAGCGGCATCAACCTGCAGCCGCTGGATACGTTCAGGTTCACCCACGGCCTTCCCCTGAGCCTGGGCGGCGCCGGCAAACATGACATGCGGATGTGGGTAAGCATGCCGGGCGATCTGAAAACGAAGAACGACACCCTGAGCTTCAGCGTCTCGGGCTGTCTTTTCCGCCCCCAGAAAAAGCTGGTCATCGAGGAAGGCACCGGCAACTGGAATATCGGCGCCCCGCTGGGAGATGTGTTCCTGCACCGCCTGGATACGGCGTCCAACCTCCCGGTCCGAATTTCCGCCCATTCCAGCGATGTGCTCGAATACAAGGCGTATTCGGACCATCTCTACAACCTGCACCAGCTGTTCACCCACTACTTCATGTTCGACCGGCGCGGGGGCGTGCACCGGGATGCATTCTTCCGGCAGTTCGACGAGGAGCAGAGCCGCTTCGGCTTCGCGGACCTGGGCATGAAAATGAGCTACAATGCCGGCGTGCTGAACCTGGACGTGGACGTGCTGCCGGCCGTAGACCTGCCTGGAGCATACCGCCTGGCGCTGGTCCTCACCGAAGATAATGTCCGCGGCACGGGCAAGCCATATGAGCAGGCGAACGGCTATACCAACAACAAAATCGGCCCGATGGGCGGCTACGAAAACAAGCCGGACCCGGTACCGGCGTCGGACATGCGCTACGATTACGTCGTCCGCAGCGCCTCGCCCGGTCCCGAAGGACGCCTGGGCGCCATCGGCGTCAACCCGAGAGCCGGGCAGCATTATACGGCGACCTTCGTGACCAATATCGGGATCAGCTGGAAAAAGCCGGATCTGAACGTGATCGTCCTGCTGATACGCGAATCGGACAGCACGATCGTAAATGCGAATATGCGCAGGCTCAACAGCCTGGCTGCCGGCCAGCCGGCCATGCAGGCTCCCGACGCCCGCCTGCAGCCGAACCCGGCCCGCGACGCCACTCAGCTCTACCTGGATCTGCCCCGCGCGGGAAATGTCCAGGTACGCGTCACCGATATCAGCGGCAGGCTCGTCTCGGCACCGGTGCAGCAAATGCTGGAATCGGGCGAGCACCGCTGGACGCTGCCGACGGCCGGGCTGGCGGCAGGCATGTACCTGGTGCATATCGCCGGTCCCGAATTTCAGCAAAGCCTCAAGCTGAGCGTGGTACGGTAAGCCCGGAACAAGCCGGGTTCCGCGTTGTACATATGCGGCGACTTATCTTCACGGCATGCAGCGCGTCGTAAACCTGTACCGATCCTCCTATTCCGGCCTGAACGCGGAAAGCTGGTGGCTGGCGCTGGTGATGCTTATCAACCGGAGCGGCACCATGGTTCTGCCCTTCATGACGCTGTACCTGACGGAGAAGCAACATTTCAGCACCGCACAGGCAGGACTGGTAATGGGCATCTTCGGCGCGGGCGCCATATGCGGCGGATTCATCGGCGGCCGAATGAGCGACCGCTTCGGGTTCTACAATGTACAGCTCGCGAGCCTGGCCGGGGGCGGACTGCTGTTCCTCCTGCTCGGGCAGATGCATTCCTTCCCGGCGATCTGCGGCTGCAGCTTCGTGCTGGCCCTGGTCAACGATTCGTTCAGGCCGGCCAACTCGGTGGCGGTCGCCGCTTACAGCAAGCCGGAACATACCACGCGCTCCTACAGCCTCAACCGGCTTGCAATCAACCTGGGCTGGGCCCTGGGCGGCTCCCTGGGCGGGTTTATCGCCGCGCATAACTACCAGCTGCTGTTCGTCTTCGACGGCTGCACCAATATAGGCGCCGCCATTCTGCTCCGGCTGGTGCTGCCTCCTGTCGCGCGGAAGCCACGCTCCGCGGGCGCGAGGCCGGCACGGCCGGCCGAGGTTTACAAGGATACGCGGTACATGTTCTTCATAGGCATGGTCCTGCTGTTCTCCCTCACCTTTTTCCAGCTCTTCAGCACCCTGCCGCTTTATTTCAAGCAGGAGCTGCACCTGAGCGAAGGCCGGATCGGCATGCTCATGGCTATGAACGGGCTGCTGATAGCATTTTTCGAAATGGTGCTTGTCTTCTCCCTGGAAGGCCGCCGGCACCCTTTGCGGCTTATTCCATTGGGAACCTGCCTGGTAGCCGCCTCGTACCTCATCTTCGTGCCCGGCCTGCAATCGCTGTGGATCGCAGTGCTCAGTACCCTGCTCGTCACGACCGGGGAAATGCTGTCCATGCCTTTCATGAACACTTACTGGATCAGCCGCACTAACGACAACAACCGCGGCAGCTACGCGGGGATATTCACCATTGCCTGGGCCATCGCGCAGGTCTTCGGTCCCAGCGGCGGAGCCTGGATCGCGGGGCATGCCGGCTTTACCGCGCTCTGGTGGGTGACGGGTATCGTGGCCCTGGTCTCCGCGCTTGGTTTCCGGCTCCTGGGCCGGGCCGGGTGACATGCAGAAGATATATGGGAAGCCTGGAGCTCCGCCTTGTACGGCGGAGCTTATCGACGCACCGGCCTGATGCGCGGGCACTAGCTCCGCGCGCCGAACAGCAGGCTCCCGATCCGGACCATGGTAGATCCGGACTCAACGGCCATGCGGTAGTCGCCGCTCATGCCCATGGAAACCGTGTCGAAATAAGAGCGGCCGGCCATCCAGCCGGAGCGAAGGTTCTGAAACGTGTTCCGCAGCAGCGCGAATTCGCCGCGGATCCGGGCTTCATCCTCCGTAGCGCTGGCCATTCCCATCAGGCCCCGGACGCGGACGTTGCGGAGCTCGGAATCCGGCGCCGTGCAATACTCCAGGCACTCGACGAGCTCCTTCTCGTCCAGGCCGAACTTGGTCTCCTCGCCGGCGATGAACATCTGGAGCAGCACGTCGATCCTGCGCCCGGATTTCTCCGCCTGCGCATTGATCTCCAGCAGCAGCCGGAACGAGTCGACGCCATGGATGAGATGCACGAACGGCACGATCTGCCGCACCTTGTTCCGCTGCAGATGCCCGATGAAATGCCAGCGGATATCATCCGGCAGCTGCGGCACCTTGGCGACGAGCTCCTGCACATAATTCTCACCGAAATCCCGCTGCCCCAGCGCATATAGAGCCTCTATATCCTCCACCGGCTTCGTCTTGGAAACCGCTACCAGCGTAACATCCGCAGGATTCAGATAGTCCTGCAGCTCCCGCCAGGCCTGTGCGTTGATCATCGTTGATAAGTAAGACGTAAAGGGAGATTAGTGAATTTGTGAATTAGCTGATTAGTGAATTGTGAATTAGCAGATTGGCGAGTTCTTCGCCGTGCATGCCGATGGCCATTTCCCAATCCAATTCGCAAATTCGCCAATTGCCCCATTGACTAATTGCCTCATTGACTAATTCTCAGTACTGCTCCAGATCGCTCGGAAAATCCTTTGCTTTCACGTCCTTGATATACGCCGCGGTTGCCTCCTTCACCGTATCGTAAAGGCTGGCATAGCGGCGCAGGAAACGCGGGGAGAAATCCTTGGTCAGGCCCAGCATATCGTGCATCACCAGCACCTGTCCGTCGACGCCATTGCCAGCGCCTATGCCGATGACGGGGATATTGAGCCGCTCGGCCACTTGCTTGCCCAGCGATGCGGGGATCTTCTCCAGCACCAGCGCGAAGCAGCCGGCGGCCTGCAGCACTTCCGCGTTGCGGATGAGCTGTTCCGCTTCCGCGTCCTGCCGGGCGCGTACCGCATAGGTGCCGAACTTGTAGATGCTCTGCGGCGTAAGCCCGAGGTGGCCCATCACCGGCACGCCGGCGCTGATGATGCGCTTCACCGATTCGGCGATCTCTTCCCCACCTTCCAATTTCAGGGCATGCGCCCCCGCTTCCTTCATGATACGGATCGCCGAATTCAGCGCTTCCTTGGAGTTTCCCTGGTAGGAACCGAAGGGCAGGTCCACGACGACCAGGCAGCGCTGGGCGCCGCGCACCACGCTCTGTGCATGGTAGATCATCTGGTCGAGCGTTATCGGCAGCGTCGTCTCATGCCCAGCCATCACGTTGGAGGCAGAGTCGCCGACCAGCAGCACGTCGATCCCCGCATCATCGAGGATACGCGCCATGGAAAAATCGTACGCCGTCAGCATGGAGATCTTCTCCCCGTTCAGCTTCATGCGCTGCAGCGTATGCGTCGTTACGCGCTTGATATCGGAATGAATGGACATGTGCGGAAATTGGATGGTGGATGCTTCGCCTCGGAGGCATTTCTGATACAAGTTACCTATAAGAACACGCTTCCGGCTATGCCGAAGGCGGTCTCGAAAGCCGGACGGTTGATATCGGGGTATATGTCATGCTCATCGCACCAGCGGAGCACGTTCTCCGTGGCGATATTGCCCACGAGCTCGTCCTTTGCCATGGGGCATCCGCCGATACCTTTGATCGCAGCGTCGTAGCGGCGGCAGCCGGCGGCCCAGGCCGCATCGATCTTGCTGCGCCAGTTTTCCGCCGTCGCGTGGAAGTGCGCGCCGATCGTGACCTCCGGGAAAGCCGGGATCAGGTTGCGGAAGATATAGTCTATCGTTCCCGGATCGGCGACCCCGACCGTATCGCTCATGGCGATCGCCCTGATACCGAGCCGGCTCAGGCGGCCGACCCAGTCGATGGCGATATCCGCATTATACGGATCGCCGTAAGGATTGCCGAAGCCCATGCTGATATAGACGACGAGCTCCTTGCCGCGGCGAACGCAGCCGTTCTGGATCTCTTCCACCTGCACCAGCGATTCAGCAATGCTCTTGTTCGTATTCCGCTGCTGGAAGGTTTCGGAGATGGAGAAG
>JASLDA010000355.1 GCA_030151745.1 Chitinophagaceae bacterium
CCGACTGCAAACTTGTATAAGCTAAAGGCTAACTATGCTAAGGCTCCCGCTCCACTGCAAACTGCAAACTGCAAACTGCCGACTGCAAACTGCAAAAAGAGCTCACCGTGACATGCCTTTTATTTTTAGCGACCACGGAACTATAGGCTATCAGCTCTGCGTCTCGGGCAGGACGATGCAGAACCTGGCGCCCCGTCCTTCCTGGCTTTCCGCATAGATATGGCCCCCGTGATTGCCCACGATGCGGCGGCAGAGCGCCAGCCCGATGCCGGAGCCGGGGTAGATCTCCCGCCCCTGCAGGCGCTTGAAGATCTCGAAGATCTGTTCGGCGTAACGCCGGTCGAAGCCGATGCCGTTATCCTCGATGCAGATCTCATGGTACTGTACGAAGGGCTGGGGCTTCGGCAGGTGCATGCGCAGCTCATCCGCGGCCAGGGGCCTCGAGCTGATCCGGATCTGCGGCGATGCATCCGGGCGGCTGAACTTCAGCGCATTCCCGATCAGGTTATAGAAGAGCTGGTTCATCTGCAGCCCTATGGCCTCGACCACCGGCAGCGGCCCCACCCGGACTTCCGCGCCTTTTTCCTGGACGATCAGCTCGAAATCGTTGATCACCACACGGACGAGATCCTGGAGGTCGACGGGCCGCATCAGGCTATCCGACTTCAACAGGCGGCTAAACTCCAGCAGGTCCCGGATCAGGAGGGACATGCGCTCGGCCGCCTGGCCGATCTTCCCGGCCAGCAAGGCGTTCTGCGCGCCCAGCGGCTCCGCCTCGCCCAGCATGCTGGCAAACATCCGGATCTTGCGCAGGGGCTCCTGCAGGTCGTGGCTGGCCACGTAGGCGTACTGCGCAAGCTCTTCATTGCTGTGCCGCAGGGCCTCGTTGCTCTCCGCAAGCTCTTCGTTGGCCACCATCAGCTCCTCGTTGCTGGCGGCCAGCTCTTCTGTCCGGAACTGCACCTCCCGCTCCAGCGCCCGCTGCTGCTGCTTGCGCGTAGTGATATCCTGGATCGTTCCCACCATGTTCACGGCGTCCCCGGCGCTGTCGTAAAAGGTCTTGCCGATGGCATGGACGCTGCGCTCCCGGCCTGTGTCACTGTTGATGATCGTGTACTCGACATTGAAAATGCCGTCCCGCCCGCCCTGCAGGGCTCTCATGATCGAGTCGTGCACATAGCTCCGGTCCTCTTCATGGATCAGGGCTTCGTGCTGCTCCAGGGAGATCGGGTCCAGGTGCTCCAGGCCCAGCCAGGCGCGCAGCCGCGGGGAGTAATCGAAGGTCATGCGCTGCAGGTCCAGTGTCCAGGTGCCCAGCTCGGCCAGATCTACGGCGCTGCGCATCATGGCTTCGGCCTCGACGATCCGCTTCTGGATCGTAATCAGCTCGGTGACATCGATGGCGATATCCAGGATCGCGTAGATCTCGCCGCTGGCATCGATCACGGGCGAGTACGTAATGTTGTAGTAGTTCTCCGTCGGCACGCCGTCGCGGAGGATCTCCACCGAAGCGGCATCGGCCTGGAAGGTCCGCCCGGTGCGGAACACGTCCTGCAGGATCTCCAGGAAGGGCTGATCCCCGGCAACCAGCTCCGGCATCACTTCCCGGAGCGGCCGGCCGCTGATATCCGGCCCTTTCCCGACGATTTCGATGAAGCGCTGGTTCGGCATCTCGACGATGAGATCCGGTCCCACGAAAAGCGCCATCGCCGCCGGCGCATTGGCGATGATGGAACGCAGCCGGGACTCGCTGTTCTCGATAGACCTGCGGGCGTACACCCGTTCGGAGACGTCGGCCGCCAGCACCATGACGCCGCAGATCCGGCCGTGGCCGTCCCGGACGGGGGTATAGGTAAAGTCGAAAAAGGCGGTTTCGGGCCTGCCGTAACGTTCCAGCGTGATGCGCAGCTCCCGGCCTTCGAAGGGAATACCGGTCGTATAAACCCGCTCGAGGATCCCGAAAAGCTCTCCCCCCTCCAGCCCCGGCAGGGCCTGGCGGATCGGCCTTCCGATCACGTCGCTTTCCCGGCCCCATAATGCCAGGATATGGGCATTGGCCGATTCGATCACCAGGTTCTTTCCCCGCAGCAGGCCTATGGCCATGGGCGCCTGCTCGAAGATGTTCCTGAAATTGTCCCGGGCCGCGGAAAGAGCCTGCCCGTGGGTTTTCTCGAGTGTCGTATCCTGGGCGGTGCCGGTCAGGATGTCTCCCTCGGGGCGCCGCACGTACGTGCCTTTGGCCCGCATCCAGTGGATGGAGCCGTCGTCCCAGATCACGCGCACCTCGTAATCCAGCTTCCCGGTTTGTTCCGCCTGGCGGAAGGCGGCAGTGCGGACGGCGCGGTCGTCGGCCAGGATATGCCGCAGGAAGTCGTCCCGCGTCAGGTCTCGGGTCTCGCTCCCGGTAAGGATGCGCGCGAAGCTGCGGCTGTATTCGAGGCGGCCGCTGTCGAGGTGGAGCCGGAAATAGCCGCTGTTCGCATTATCCATCGCGACGCGGGCGATACGTTC
The DNA here is from genome assembly GCA_030151745.1 of Chitinophagaceae bacterium. Lineage (GTDB taxonomy): Bacteria > Bacteroidota > Bacteroidia > Chitinophagales > Chitinophagaceae > UBA1952. Next base: position 2,512 of record JASLDA010000355.1, read on the forward strand.
GGAATCCCGGGCCCGCTCCCGGCTGAACACCTGATCGCTGACATCCTGGACAGTCCCGCAGAAGCGGTTGCCGGGACCGGCCTGCCCGATGCAGTGCAGCCAGCGGATCGCGCCGCCGGGCAGGATCACGCGGAAACGCGCGTCATATCTTCCCGGCGAAGCGGAATGCGCCGCTGCGTTCATCGCGGCCTGCAGCCCGGGCGCGTCCTCGGGGTGAATCCGGTCCATCAGATCCCCGAAGGAGACGGCGCCGGGCGCCGTAAAGCCGCAAAGGCTGCGGCTCTGCTCATCCCAGCGGATCGTTTGCCGCTCCGGGTCCAGAATCCAGGTACCGATCCCCGCAGCCGAAAGCGCGGCATTCAGCTCGTCAAAGTTCATGGAGTCGGAAGCGTCAGGATGCATGTACTGCGTCGATACGATGGGATGAACGCAAGTTACAATGCCTGGCCCCCGATCCAAAGCCGGGAGCGCGGAACGATATTTATGACCGGCGTCATCGCTCTCCCCGGAGCCCCGGTCCCCTAAGACCTGCGAGCCGGCCGGCGCCCGGCTCGCAGGTCTCCATGCCGGCGATTTACAGGCCCGTCATTTTTAGCAAGATTCTAAAATCCCGCTGCAGGGGATTGGCTAACTATGCCGTAGCAACCCCGCATCCGGGGACGCTACGGCAAAAAGCTCGTACTATTATTCCTTCCATAAAACCACGTTCAGACATGGCGTACCCCTTTCAAATCACCAGCTACGACGATTACAAAGCGCATTACCGCCGCAGCGTCGAAGACCCGGAAGGCTACTGGAGCGATGTAGCCGGCACCTTCCTGTGGCGGAAGCGCTGGGACAAGGTACTGGAATGGGACTTCCGCGAGCCCCGGGTGAAATGGTTCCAGGGCGGAAAGATGAACATCACGGAGAACTGCCTCGACCGTCATCTCGGCACTATGGGAAACAAGCCCGCGATCGTCTGGGAAAGCAACGACCCTTCGGAGCATCACCGGGTACTCAGCTACCGCAACCTGCACTTCAAGGTGATGCAGTTTGCGAACGTGCTGAAAAACAACGGTGTGAAGAAAGGCGACCGCGTCTGCATCTATATGGGCATGGTGCCGGAGCTCGCGATCGCCGTGCTGGCCTGCGCGCGCATAGGCGCCGTGCACAGCGTGATCTTCGGGGGCTTCAGCGCGCAGAGCATCGCCGACCGGCTGCAGGACGCGCAGTCCGAATATATCGTCACCTGCGACGGGGCTTACCGGGGCAATAAGGAGATCCCGCTGAAAAGCGTGATCGACGACGCGCTGGTGCAGTGCCGCTTCGTAAAGCGCGTCATCGTGCTGACCCGCACGCATATGCCCGTGAGCATGATCAAAGGCCGCGACGTGTGGTGGGAAGACGAGATCAGTAAGGTGGAGACTATGGGCAACCCCGAGTGCCCGGCCGAAGAGATGGACGCGGAAGACCCCTTGTTCATCCTCTATACCAGCGGCTCCACGGGCAAGCCCAAGGGGGTGGTGCATACCTGCGGGGGATACA
>JASLDA010000364.1 GCA_030151745.1 Chitinophagaceae bacterium
ATGGAGCACAAGAAGCTCCCGGCGCGCGCCGCGACCGTTTCGGCCATGAGCGAGATCACCGGCGCCATCATGTCGATCACCCTGGTGATGGCAGCCGTGTTCCTGCCGGTCGGCTTCATGAAAGGATCGACCGGCGTATTCTACCGGCAGTTCGCCTTTACCCTGGCCATCACCATCGTGATCTCCGCGGTGAACGCCCTGACGCTCAGCCCCGCCCTCTGCGCCCTGCTGCTGAAAAGCAACCACGGCGGCAGTCACCACGATCACCCGGCACCGACGTTCAGGGAGAAGTTCTTCGCGGGCTTCAATACCGGCTTCGACCGCATCACCCGGAAGTACCTCGGCAGCCTGCGCTTCCTGATCCGCTATAAATGGGCCAGCATGGCCGGTCTTGCCGCGATCGTGCTGGCCACGGTGTTCATGGTGCGGAAAACGCCGACAGGCTTCATCCCCTCTGAAGACCAGGGCTTCATCGCTATCGCGCTGTCGATGCCCTCCGGCGCCTCCCTGGACCGAACCACGGCCGTGCTGCACGAAGCGGAGCAGATCCTGCAGCCCCAGCCCTATACCGAGCTGCTGAACGTGCTTTCCGGCTTTAATATCCTGACCCAGTCGACCAGCTCATCAGCCGGCGTCTGCTTCGTGCTGCTGAAGCCGAACGGCGAGCGCGGGGCCGTCAAAGACATCAATAAGATCGTGGACGGCATCCGGCAGAAGCTCGGCGCCATCAAGGGCGGCAACTTCTTTGTGTTCACCTTCCCCACCGTGCCCGGCTTCAGCAATGTCGACGGCCTGGACATCGTGGTACAGGACCGGAACAACGGCTCCCTGGACAAGTTCAGCCACGTAGTGGCAGACTTCAACACGGCCCTGATGAAGCGGCCGGAGATCGCCGTGGCGTTCAGCTCCTTCAAGGCCGACTACCCCCAGCTGGAGCTCGAGGTCGATCACGTCAAGGCCAAGCAGCTCGGCATCAGCGTGCGCAGCCTGCTACAGACCATGCAGGCGTATTTCGGCAGCGCCCAGGCCTCGGACTTCAACCGTTTTGGCAAATACTACCGGGTCATGATCCAGGCCGATAAAGACGCGCGGACCACGCCCGCCGGCATGGACGGCGTATTCGTGAAGAACGGCGCCGGCGAGATGGTGCCGGTCAGCTCCGTAGCCACGCTGAAACGCGTGTACGGCCCCGAGAATGCGTCCCGCTACAACCTGTTCAGCTCCATCGGCGTCAACGCCATGGCCAAGCCCGGCTTCAGCACCGGCGATGCGATCCGCGCCGTGGAAGAAACCGCGAAGCAGGTCCTGCCCGAGGGCTATACCTACGAGTTCTCCGGCATCACCAAGGAGCAGATCTCCTCAGGAGGGCAGTCGGTGATCATCTTCGCGCTCTGCCTGCTGTTCGTCTACTTCCTGCTGGCCGCGCAGTATGAGAGCTATATCCTGCCCCTGGCCGTGATCCTGTCCATCCCCACAGGCATCTTCGGCGTGTTCGCGGCGATCGGCCTGGCAGGCATCGAGAACAACATCTACGTACAAGTGGCGCTGGTGATGCTCATCGGGCTATTGGCCAAGAACGCCATCCTGATCATCGAGTATGCCGTACAGCGGCGGCGCTCCGGCAAGACCCTGCTGGCGGCGGCCCTGGAAGCGGCCAAGCTCCGCCTGCGGCCGATCATCATGACCTCGCTCGCCTTTATCGCCGGCCTGGTGCCGATGATGAACGCCGGCGGCCCCTCGGCCAACGGCAACCATTCCATCAGCATCGGTGCAGCCGGCGGCATGCTTACCGGCGTAGTGCTAGGCCTGTTCATCATTCCCGTTCTCTTCATCATATTCCAGCATCTCCAGGAAAGGCTCAGCGGCAAGCCCCCTGTTCCTTCCCTTCCAGCCAATCAAGTTCATGAAAACGCATATTACGAGCCTGCTCTTCATTCTGATAACTAGCCTGCTGGGCGCCTGCAGGCTGTCGAAGGACCTTGCGGCGCCCGGGCCCGAGCTGCCCGCCGCCTTCCGCAGCTCGGAAGCATCCGACAGCAGCGCCGGGCGCATCCCCTGGCGGGAATTCTTCACCGACCCGGCCCTGCAAGCCCTGATCGACAGCGCGATCCTGCGGAACTACGATATGCAGGTAGCGGAGAAGAACATCGAGCAATCGAAGCTGGTCCTGAAGCAAACGAAATGGGGCTATACCCCGAATGTGAATCTGCAGGCTACCGGCAACTTGTCCCGCCCCTCCGACAACAGCCTGAACGGGATCAGCCTGAACCAGTTTCTCGGCGCCAGCCATATCGAGGATTTCACCGCGGCCGCGAACCTCTCCTGGGAAGCCGATATCTGGGGGAAAGTGCGCAATCAGCAGCGCAGCGCCCGGGCCGGCTACGAGCAAAGCGCCGAAGCGCGGAAAGCCCTGCAGACCCGGCTGGTGGCAGCGATCGCGCAGGGATACTACAACCTCCTGATGCTGGACGCCCAGCTGGACGTCGCGCAGAAAAACCTGGCCCCGAACGACAGCACCCTGGATATCATCCGCCTGCAGTATGATGCCGGCCAGGTGACCCTGCTGGCCGTACAGCAAGCCGAGGCCCAGCGGCTGAACGCAGCCCAGCTCGTGCCGCAGTTCACCCAGGAGATCTTGGTGCAGGAGAACGCCCTGAGCGTGCTGGCCGGCACCCTGCCCAGGCGCACCGACCGCAGTGCCCCACTCCGGACACTGGCACTGCCCTCCATGCCGCCGGCTGGTATCCCTGCCGATCTGCTCAGCCAGCGGCCGGACGTCCGCAGCAGCGAGCTCGCCCTGACCATCGCCAATGCCCAGACCGGCATCGCGAAGGCGAACCTGTACCCCGCGCTGACCATTACTGCCACCGGCGGCGTCAATGCCTTCAAGCTTTCCAACTGGTTCAGCGTGCCGGCCTCCTTGTTCGGCACCGTCGCCGGCGGGATCGTGCAGCCCCTGCTCGCCCAGCGCAGGCTGCAGACCCAGTACAAGCTGGCGCAGCTCGAGCGCGAGAAAACCGTGCTCCGGTTCCGGCAGACCGTGCTTACGGCGGTGGGCGAAGTATCCGACGCCCTGGCCCGGGCCGGGCAGAGCGCGGAGCAGTATGAGCTCGTATCGAAGCAAGTGGAGACCCTCCAGGCAGCGATCGGCAATGCGAGCCTCCTCTTCCAGAGCGGCATGGCCACTTACCTCGAAGTCATCACGGCGCAGTCGAACCTGCTGCAGCGCGAGCTGGCCCTGAGCCAGATCCGCCGCAGCCAGCTGGGCGCATCCGTGGAGCTGTACCGCGCGCTTGGGGGCGGATGGCGGTGAATTGGTATGTGAAACGATAGTAGACGTGATTCGTTGAAAACTCACATGGGCCGTGCAATGCAGCACGGCCCATGTTTTATGGGTGCTCCGGCGATCGTATCTCCTCCCCGAGAATACCGATCACGCGCAGCGTATGCAGCACTTCTACTTTCGGCTCGATAGTATCATGGGGATCATCTGACAGCGGCTTCAACGAGATAGATATGTGCTGACAGCCGTCTTCGGCAATAACCTTGGTGCTGTGGTACTCCTTTACGGTGTGACCGGAGCCGAATTCACCCAGGGACGCGGAGGTTCATGTTGGGAAGCCGTTACTCGCAGAGAAGCAGAGCACTTAGCATATTCAAGAGGGAGCCGAAACGGACAGGGCGAGTCCTTTAATCCTGTAAATACTGGTTCTTTATCTTGCCTTACATCATGACTAAAGAACACAGCCTGTTTGTCTCCATTGGCCAGGGGATCGATAATGCCGAGCAGGGACAGCTGTTCGGCAAACCTTGCTTCAAGGTCCGAGGCAAGGCCTTCATCTGCTTCTTCCGGGAGGAAATGGTGTTCAAGCTGGCCGGCGATGCGCACCGGGACGCATTAGGCCTTGCCGGGGCCACGCTGTTCGATCCTTCCGGCAAGGGCCGGCCCATGAAGGAATGGGTCCAGCTGCCGGCCGCTCATGCAGGCAGGTGGAGCGACTTCGCCCGGGAAGCAGCGGCATATGCTGCCGCAGGAACTTAAACGGCCCCGGCCAATTGCGGAAGAGAATTACGCGGGGCCTGAACACCG
>JASLDA010000390.1 GCA_030151745.1 Chitinophagaceae bacterium
GCCGCTGGCTGCGCGCCTGCGCCACCACGATCATCCTGGACGACTTCACCGCGGCCGGGGCCGCGCCCGGCACGCCGCGCGAGGCCGGCCTGGCCGCCGCCCTCCTGCTGGCCCGCGAGGACGCCGGGATCCTCGAGCCCGGCGAGACCGCCGGCGTCGCCGCCAAGGTCGAGGCCGTCATCGGCCCCGACGCCCTCGCCCGGCTCCGCGCCACCTGGCGCGAGTTCCACGCCGCCGCTGACGACGACCTGAGGACCATGAGCAGGCTCGCCCGCCGCTGGTGCCGCATCCTCGGCCTCGACCCCGACGCCGCCCCGCCCGCCCCCCTGGCCGTCGCCCTCCCGTCCGGCCTCGCCGCCTCGATCGCCTTGGCGATCGAGGCGGCTTTCGATTGCAACCGCTGCGGATTCAGCGTACTCGGATTGGAAGTCCCGCATGCGCACCTGCATCTCGTACCCATCAACAGCGCCGACGATCTGAACTTCACGCGCCCGAAGCTGAAGCTGAGCCCGGAGGAAATGGAGGCCGTACGGCAGAAAATACTGGCGCAGCTGAAATAGGTTGCATGCATCGCCAAAAGCGCCCGTTCCGGTAAATGCCTTATCACCGAGAACGGGCGCTTTCGTATTTAATGTCGGTGGCTATTCGGCTGTGGCTCCCGGTTCAGGCTCCAGGCCTGCGGCGGGGCTGAGAAGAGCGCCTTCGTCCGTGTCCAGGTATCTTTAAAGAACTCGGAGTACCGGTACCGGTCGAGGGCGGCCTCGGATTCCCAATGGCTGTAGGTGAAGAAGACCTCGGGCTTCGCGCTCTCGCGCCAGAGCTCCAGATGCAGGCAGCCCTCGAAGCCCCGGATCCGTTCCTTCCGGGCCGCGAACAAAGCTTCGAAGCCCGGGATCTCTTCCGCCCGGAATTCCATGCGTACGATCCGGATGATCACGAGAAGAAGATTTTGATCGTGTTATAGATGAAGTGTTTCTCCCGGTAAAGCTTGAACCCGAACAAGCTTGCCGCTTTACCGCGGTTGATGCAGATCTCCAGGAAGCCGGTGGCGTTGAACCGGCAGAGCTTCTGGCCTTCCGCTACATTGTAGAAGTGCGTGCTGATCTGCGTAAGCTCGTCGCGCATGAACAAGATCCGGAACGGGCGGCCTTGCCCCACGCGTTCGAACTGCTCTCGGGTGATATTAAGCACCACGTTCTCGTAGCGATCGATATGCACCACATGGCATTCCGCGCTGTCGGCATCCATCTTGGGCTGCCAATGCTTGGGCGCTACCTTGAGCCCGCAGGGCTCCAGCTGCAGATCCGAAGGCGCATGCGTCTGCAGCTGGGCGACCGCTTTCCCGGATTCCCGCAGCCAATCGGCAAAAACGCCGGGAGCTTCGAGCGTAAAGCATTTCCAGACATTGTTCAGCGACTCGCCGAAAGCCAGGGACAGGATGCCGTTGTCCGGGGCCAGGAAAAAATGCCCGTCGTATTCGCAGAGCATCAGCCTCGGCGATTGCTCGCTGAAGACGTCGAACAGCAGCAGGTGGCAGCTGCCTTTGGGGAAATTGCGGTATGCGGACAGCAGGAGATAGGCTGCCTGCTGGATATTGAAGGTCTCTACGAGATGAGAGATATCAATTATTTGTGCATCCGGAACATGCTGGAGCAACACCCCTTTCGCTATTGCTACGGAAGCGTCCTGAAGACCAAAATCGGAGAGCAGGGTAATACAGGCCATGCAGCGCCTGCAAATGTACAGCCTCCGTTCTGTGCGGCTGCCGCAAAGCAGGCGTAAATACTCGTTTTTCCAAAATAAAGGCGGCACCGCGGCGTTATGGATGCAGCCAGTAATTTCGTACGGTGCCAATGCATTACTTCCGACTGTTCCCCTGCCTGCTAGCCGGGCTCCTGTTCGCTGCAATTGCCATCGGCGGTTCGTCCTGCAAGAAAGAACAGCTGCTTACAACGGGCGGCGAGCTCAGGTTCTCAACAGATACGCTGAGCTTCGATACTGTATTCACTACGATGGGTTCCGCTACGCTGGGCCTCAAGATATATAACCCGCAAAGCCAGAAGATTACCATTTCGTCCGTACGGATGGCCGGGGGCACGAACTCGCCGTTCCGGCTGAATGTGGACGGGATGCCGGGGGACGGCAGGAATATTGAAATAGCCGCCAACGACAGCGCGTATGTATTTGCCACGGTCAAAATCGACCCGACGGATGAAAACTCGCCCTTCGTGGTCGAAGACCGGCTGATCGCGACGCTGAACGGGAATGAGTTTTCGATACCCGTAATGGCGTATGGACAGAATGCGCATTATATCGTGAACGATACCGCTATCGCCGTCGACCGGTTCGAGCTCGATAAGCCGTATGTGATAATCGGCTATGCTATCGTCGCGCCGGGCAAGACGCTTACCATCCCCGGAGGCTGCCGGATCTATATGCACCAGAATGCCCGGCTTTACGTAGCCGGCACGCTGCTGGCGCAGGGAACGGCAACCGACAGTATTATTTTCCAGGGCGACCGGCTGGACCGTGCTTATTACGGTTATGAAGGCTATCCCGGGGAGTGGGGCGGGATCTATTTCGACTCGTACAGCACGGGTAATGTCATGGAGCACGTAATCCTGCGCAACTGCGGCCGGCCAACCCAGGGCGCGCCCGCCGCTGCGATACAAGTTGCGCCGGATTCCGCTTCAGGAACCCAGCTTACCATGAAGCAATGCAGCATCGAGAACAGCATCGGCTACGGCCTGCTGGCCTTCGCGGGCAGCGTGAACGCTGTGAACTGCGTGATCCATTCCTGCGGTGCCAATACCCTGGCCCTTGTACAAGGAGGAAATTATACGTTCAGCAATTGCACCTTCGCCACCTACGGGAACGCCAAAATCAGCCATACCGAAGACCCGGTGGCCGTATTCCTGAATTATTTCGATACCAGCAAAGACGGCTATATCCCGGGAAACCTGGATGTTACCTTGCAGAACTGCGTCATCGCGGGTTCGCTTGAGGATGAGTTCTTCGCAGGATCAAAAGGCGGAGGGCTGGCCAGGGTAAGCCTGTCCAACTGCGTAGTCAAGGCGAACCCGGACTCGGTTGCGAAATTCGTCATGCAAAGCAAGGTGCGCTACGCCCGTCCCGACGGGACGCTGGATCCTATGTTCGTGGATATCAATAAATGGAACTTCCGCCTGAAGCAAGGATCGCCTCTGATCGATTCCGGCGCGGACGTCAGCGAGCTCATCGACCGGGATTACACGGCCCGCCGCAAAGGAGCCGGCGTCGACATCGGCGCTTACGAGTCGTTTTAATGTGGAGGTGACACCTTGTGGAACCTCGTGGAACTCCAGGAGGACCGACTGCCTTCAGATCAGCCCTGTTCCGGGCGGCAGTGCAGCCAGGCTTCGAAGATCTGCGGAAACCAGGCGGTAAATCGTTCGGGATGAAGCTCCAGGCGTTTGCGCAGCTCGCCGACGGCTACCCAGGCGGTGTCTGAAACCTCTGCAGGATCGGGCTGCGGATCCCCGTTCCAGGTCCCGGTAAACAAGTGGTCGAGCTCATGCTCGATGAGGCCGCCGCCGACCTCCGCCCGATAATGGCAGGTGCCGACAGGCCGCAGGCCGACATGGAAGCCAAGCTCTTCGCGCAGCCTCCGGGAGGCCGCCCCCGGCGTAGGCTCGCCGGGGGAGGGGTGAGAGCAACAAGCATTGCTCCAAAGCCCCCCGCTATGGTATTTGCCGGCTGCCCGGCGCTGCAGGAGCATTTCACCCTTATCGTTCGTTATAAATACGCTCAGCGCCCGGTGCAGGCTGCCGTCCCGGTGAACCTGGAGCTTGCCGGCCGTACCCGTTTCCTCATCCAGGCGATTTACCAATATCACTAAATTCCGGTTCAGGGACATGTGGTGAAAGCGATTGCTGCTTACGGGGATCGGCTACGTGAAGGCTGGCACGAAGCACCCTTTGTTAACCGTGCCCGGAACAGCATGTAGACGCCGAACCAAGCTTTCCAGGGCAATTTACGGATGCCCGGCAAAGCAGCCTGGAAATCGTTCCGATACCGGCATCTATCCCGCATCTGCAGCCGCGTTGGAGCGATAAAATAGCTCGGGTTCAGGTCGCTTGAGTATTTCCCGGGAAGTCGATCAGGTTGAAATCAGGCGCAGTCATTTGTTTAATGGTTTTCAGGAAAAATTAAGCAGAAAAACTATGCCGTATCAGCCAACAAATTGCGCGGCTAGCCGACTGATCAGCCGGTATTATACCAAGAGACATCGGCAGCAGGGAATGCACGATCCGCCGGCGTTCCACGCCGCTTATCGGCCAAAGGCAGAATCAGGCAGCTGTCCGATCGCATCCCGCACTTCGCTCAGGTTGTACAGGTACCGGACGCCGGGAATTGCGGCCAGCTTTTTTTTCCTGAGCACGGCTCCTGAAACGAGGACCGGTATCTCCGGA
>JASLDA010000093.1 GCA_030151745.1 Chitinophagaceae bacterium
CGCTGATTGCATCCGAGGATATATTCGTCGCCGGCGGGCTGAGCCGCCGGGATCCGGCACGGTACAACGAAGGCCCGGTGCGGCTTTACCGGCATGGGGTGCTCCTGGCGGAGGGTATGGCCAATGCGGCCGGCCTGCGCGAGGGAACCTGGACGATCTATCATCCAAACGGCAGGGTGCACAGCCGGCAGGAATATAGGAACGGGGCGAAGAGCGGGAAGGGCGAGCTCTACCGGGAAAACGGGACACGGGAAGCGGCTTATGTCTACAGCGGGAACGAGGAGCTGAAGGAAAAGCGCGAGTACAATGCGAACGGGGTGCTTGCAAGCGAGCTTCTCTCGTATCCGGACCATACCCTTATTACGGCTTATCATCCCAACGGCAGGGTGGAATACAGCTACCGGCTGATAAAGGACCGGATGGCAGATCCTCTCCTGAAATCCAGCTTTGACGACGGCAGCACGGCCTCGGAGGAGGCTTTCGCGAACGGCAAGCGGCAGGGGACTGCAAGGCACTATTTCCGCAACGGCAGGATAGCCGATGAGAGCAGGTATAAAAACGATGAGCTTGACGGAGCTTCGGTGGAATACCATGAAAACGGGATGGTCCGCCGGAGAATGCGGTACCGCGGGGGCAAGCCGGACGGGCCGTACGAGGAGTTCGACCGGGATGGAAGGCTGGTGGAGCGCGGAGTCTATGCCAGGGGGCGGAGAACCGGCGCGCAGGAATTCCTCACTCCCGGCGGTAGGGTGTACGGCACCATCGAATACCGGAAAGACCTTCCCCGCAGGTACCGTTTCGTAAGCGATAGCGGCGCGGTGAAGGCCGACGGGCTTCAAGGCTACCTGTATCATATCTATCAATATTATCCCGACGGGACTATGCAGGCAGATATCCCGCTTCTGGACGGCAAGATGCACGGAGAGGTAAAGCAGTATTATCCTTCCGGCGGCCTGAGGCGCCGCTTCGAGTTCGAGGAAGGCAAGGCGCAGGGCCGGGAGATCTGCTACCATGCAAACGGCCGGGTATCGTATGAGGCTGCAAACCGGAACGGGCGGAGCTTCGGCTGGTACACCGGCTGCACGGCGGCCGGCGCAAAGGAGTCGGAGGGCTTCCTCGACGGCGACGACCGCGCGGGGCTCTGGACGCAATATTATCCTAACGGACAGAAGGAACGCGAGACCTTCTACCTGAACGGGGCGCCGAACGGTCCGATGAAAAGCTTCGACAGCCGCGGACGGCTCGTGAGCACACGTTATTTCGATCGCGGCCGCATCGTCGCGCTGCTCGAATACGATACTTCCGGGAAGCTCATGGCCCGCCAGGATTTCCCGGAGGGCAGCGGCATCTACGAGGAGCATACGGCGCTGGGTAAGCTCAGCTTCCGCACCACGCTGCTGCACGGACGGTTCGAAGGTGCGGCGACCAGCTATTTCCCTAACGGCGCGGTGCGCCTGCAGGGCTTCTACCGCGATGGCAGCCAGGACAGCACCGTAACCGCCTTCCAGCTGAACGGCAGGCCCTTGTTTGCTGGCAGCATGCGCGGCGGCAAGCGCCATGGGAGCTGGACGATGTACGACGCCGCGGGCAGGAGGATGCAGGTCGGCAACTATGTCGACGGCGAGCGGGAAGGACGCGAAGAGATATGGGAGGATGGGATGCTCTACCGGGTCTGCAATTACCGCGGCGGTGAGCCGGATGGGCGGGCGCTGATATACGGCGATGAAGATCAGCCGGCGGTCGTGCTGCAGTACGAGAACGGCGGGCTGCGCTCCTATGCGTTATTCGGACCGGACGGCAGGGAGCTGGCCCCGGTGGCAGTGAAGGATGGCACTGCGCGTATCCAGGCTGCCTATCCGGACGGCAAGCCGGCAATCGATATCAGCTTCACGAAGAGCCATGTCAGCGGCAGCGGCAGGCGCTGGTTCCGCAATGGGCAGCTGGCGCATGACTACAGCTACTCGCCGGAGGGAGACCGGGAAGGCACGTTCAGCACCTGGAATAGGGGGGGGCAGCGGCTTTCGGAGCTCAGGTACGCGCACGACCTGCTTTGCGGTGCGGAAACGTACTGGGACGACGCGGGCCGGCTCCTCAGGCGCACCGAGCGCAACGCCTGCGGCGAGCTGCACGGCATCGACCTGTACAGCGATCCGCAAACCGGTAAGGAGCTGGCCGTACGCTATGAAAGCGGCTATCTCCTGGGAATGGAATAATCGTGTTTTTGCCAGCCTGACGATGTGTAACAAAAGCCTATCGGGAAAATTACTTCCATGCTGCCTTAGGGCTCCGGGCTGCGTGCGGCCATCGGTACGGATGTTGACAATAGGGATTTGCGCGGCTTTCCCGGTGTCATGGTTCGTCCGAGCCCGAACCTTCGCTCTCTGTGACCTGGAAGGACCCATTAACAAGCGCCGGCAGCTTGCCGAAGGGCGCTTGATCCGGTCATGGTCCTGCGGACCGCTGCTCACTATGATATTCCTTTGATTTTCCGATGGATTCTAAACATAAGTATCGATTGGCCCTGCGCCTCTGCGGAATCTTGCTTTTGCCGGCTGCCTTCCCGGCCGCCGCGCAGATCGGGAGCCCGCTGCAATGGGCCGAGAAGCCGGTGCTGCATAACCTCCCGGACAGCCTGAAGAAATCCCCGGCCGTATATATCCTGGAAGAGCGGGCCTGGGAAATGCAGGAGAACCGGAACGACTACGATATGTACCGCAGCCGTCATTTCATCGTTCACCTGAACGATGAAAAGGGAGTTCAGACCTTCAATACCTTCAATATTCCCATAGGCAGCGACCGTCGGCTGCTCAACCTCAAGGCCCGGAGCATCCTGAAGGGCGGCCGTGTGATCGAGCTCGGGCGCGAGAAGATCAAGCAGGTCAGGAACGAGGACGGCAACCCGGAATACCTGCTTGCCCTGGAAGGGCTCGAGCCGGGCTCCGAAGTGGAATTGCTGTATGCCGAGCAGCGGGCCGCGTCCACCTTCGGCTCCGAGACGTTCCAGATGGGAGTGCCCGCCCTGGAAGCCCGGCTGCGCCTGGTAGTGCCTGAAAAGCTTAGGTTCGATTCCAGGGGATACAACGGCTTCCCTGCGTTCCGGGACTCGGTCGCCGGGGGGAAACGCTTCTATTTCGCTTCGCTAAGCGATATCGCCGCGCTCGAGAACGAGAGCTACAGCCGCTTTTTGGCAAACGTGCAGCGGATCGACTATAAGCTCAGCTATGTCGGAGCGGACGACCAGGTGCGCAAGCTCACCTGGAGCGACCTGGCCCGCAAGCTCTACGACGAATACATGGAATTCAGCGGGAAGGAGCTGAAAGCTGCGGGCCGGCTGCTCGCGGCGGCCGGCGTCAGGGACGGGGGCGGCAACCTGGAAAAGGTGCAGGCCATAGAGAACTATATGAAAAGCGGCATCGTGATCTCCGGCGCCATCGACGACGCGAAAGCCGACGAGTTCGACCGCATCCTGGAACGGAAAACGGCTGCCAGGACCGGCTTCCTGCGCCTGTTCACCGCTTCCCTGACGGCTGCCGGGGTGCCCTTCGAGCTGGGGCTCGTGGCCAATCGCTACCGTTTCCCGCTGGACGAGCAGCTGGAATTCTGGGACCACCTCGACGAGTACATGGTCTACCTGCCGAAGGAGAAGACCTACCTGGCGCCGCTGGCCGCGAGCTACCGGCACCCGGTCTTCCCCCACGGCTTGGGCGGGAGCCGGGGCCTTTTCACCAGGACGATCCGGCTGGGCTCCATGAGCTCCGCGGCTCCCGATATCAGGGATGTTCCGCATTCCGCCATGGAGGACAACAAAAGCTCGGTCGTGGCCGAGGTGCGCTTCGACCGGGGCAGCATGATGCCTGCGGTGAACGTGACCAATGCCTATTACGGCAACAGCGCCGGGGGCATGCGCCCGGTCTTTGTCTATATAGACAAGGGTAAGGAGAAGCAGATCGTACAGGAGATCGTAGGCCTGTCGGACAAGCCCGAAGACCTGGGAAGCTACCAGGTGGAGAACGCGGCCTTCGCTAATTATAATGCCGGGAAGCCGCTGGAGATCAGCTGCAGCTTTACGCAGGCGCCGCGGCTGATGGAAAAGGCCGGCCCGAAATACCTGTTCCGCATAGGCGAGCTGATCGGGCATCAGGACGAGCTTTACCAGGACGAAAAGCGTGTGCTGCCGGTAGAGCTCGAATTCCCCCATACTCTTCCGCGTACCATCCGTATCCATATCCCCGAAGGATACCGCGTATCCAACCCGGAGGCGCTGCGCAGGAAAGTGCTTTCTCCGGGTCCCGGCGACCGATACGGCTTCATCAGCGACTACAGGCTGGAAGGCGGGGAGCTGGTGGTGGATATCCGGGAGTTTTATAAAGAGATCAGTTACCCTGTCAGCGAATATGGATCCTACCGCAGGGTGGTCAACGCCGCCGCCGATTTCAACAAGGTCGTGCTGGTGCTCGAGAAGATCTGATCCTCCGCATATTAAAATATGGAAGTCGAACTTCGCACGCGCGCTATGCCGGCTGCATTTCATTATAAACCCGCCCGATCGCCCAGATTCATGTCGTTTCTTCTCCGTTTGATGGCCTTGCCGGCCCTGATCTTCACTACTCCCCTGGTGCTGCAGGCCCAGCAGCGGAATCCGCTCAAATGGGACTCGGTCGCGCATTTTCACCGTATGCCGGATAGCCTGAAGGAGGCTCCCGCGGTCGTGATCCTGGAGGAAAAACAGACCCAGATGCAGCATACCGCTACCGGTTTCGAGCTGTATTATACCGTGCACCTGATCGTGCGGATCAACGACGACAAGGGCGCCGAGGGCTTCAACACGTTCAATGTTCCGCTCCCCCCGGGGGCGAAGCTCAGCGCCATCCAGGCCCGCACGGTGTTCCCGGACAAGCGTCCCCCGGTCGTGGTGGGGCGCGATAAAGTAAAGAAAGTGAAGAACGAGGCGGGGTATAGCGAATTCCTGCTTGCGCTCGAAGGCGTGGAGCCAGGCGTGGAGGTGGAGCTCCTTTATACCCAGGCCCATGGCGGCACGGCTACGGGCACGGACGTATTCCAGATGAAGGTGCCGGTGCTCGAGGCCCGGTTCCGGCTCATCGCCCCGGACAATATGCTGTACGACATGCGCGGCTACAACGGTTTCCCCAATCCGAAAGACTCGCTGATGGCCGACCAGCGGCTGTACCGGGCTACGGCCTTCAACCTGCCGGCCGCCGAGAGCGAGCCCGTTTCTTTCGCCAAGCCCTACCTGCAGCGCGTCGATTATAAGCTGAGCTACGTGACCAGGGCCGGGGCGGATACTCTGCGGCGCATGACCTGGAAGGAGATGGCGCGCGAGCTTTCCAGGCGCTACGGGCATTTCAGCCGGGCCGAGAAGGACGCTGCGGCGTCGATCCTCGAACGCCAGGGCATCCGGGCCGGCGACCCCGATTCGGCGAAGGTTCGCCGGATCGAATCGTATCTGAAGAAGCAGGTGGCGCTTTCCGCGGAGATCCCGGACGACCCCGAGCCTTCGTTCAATACGATGATTCAGAACCGCGCGGCAGGGGAGAAGGGACTGGTGCATCTCTTCGCCGCCTGCTTCAACGCCGCCGGGCTGCGCTACGAGACCGGCATGGCGGACAGCCGCGACGATTACCGGATGGACGACAGCCTGGAGATCTGGTCCCATGCCGATGCCTACCTGTTCTATTTTCCGACCCTCAACGCGTACCTCAGTCCCCTGGACGACGATCTGCGCTTCCCGTTCATCGCCCCGGAGCAATGCGGGGCCCGGGGCGTTTTCACGCGGAACGGCGTCGGGCCGGAAGCGGAGGTCCGACCCGATATCCGCACGCTTACCTGCCCCCCGCTGACTGCCTCGGGTATGGACACCCGGGCGGAGGTGAGCTTTGAGAAAGATCTGCTGCCGGTCGTGCGCAGCACGCAGCACTTCCGGGGCTATGCCGCCCAGCCCTTGCTGGGGGACCTGGAATCCCTGGATAAGGTCAAGCAGCAGGAGCTGGTCCTGGAGCTCGGAGACCTGAGCGACAAGCCCGCCGATCTGAGGGAATACAGCTTTGTCAATACGGGATACGGGAACTATGCGACGGGGAAGGCCCTGGAAGTCAACGCGGTAACCCAGGCGCCGACCCTCCTGGAGAAGGCCGGGCCGCAATACCTTTTCAGGGTCGGGGCGCTGATCGGGAAGCAGATGCAGCTCTATTCGGAGTCGAAGCGCCGGCTGCCCGTGGACCTGGACTACCTGCACGAGCTGCACCGCGAGCTGAAGATCAATCTGCCCGAGGGCTACCGCGTTTCCGCGCTCGAGGGATTGCGCAAGAACGTAAGCTCCGGCCCGGCCGCAGCCCCGGATGCCTGGTTCCGTTCCGATTACAAGCTGGATGGAAATGTGCTGACGATCACCATAGCGGAGCATTACGGCCAGCTTCACTACCCCGTATCGGGTTATGAGTCATACCGCAAGGTCGTCAATGCCGCCGCAGACTTCAACAAGCTGGTGATCGTGCTCCGGAAAAGCTGAGCCCCTCCAGCCACCCATTGCCAATTAGCCCCCTCTTCTCTCAAAAAAATCCCCGGGGATATTTCGGCGATTGCGGAAGTTTTCTTTACTTTGCGCTCCCGTCACGGAGGCAGTAGCTCAGTTGGTTAGAGCGTCGGATTGTGGTTCCGAAGGTCGAGGGTTCGAGACCCTTTTGCCTCCCCTGATATGGATCCCCTGGCATTGCGCCGGGGGATTTTTTTTGCCCGGAATATCCCGAAATATGTGGATTACAGGCTCTCCGGCGCATTCGTTATAGTGTTATCTTTGGGTTTAACTATCATCATTATTCAATTTTTAAAAGTAATCTGCCATGAATCTGGAAATTACAGGTAAGCTCGTTGAGAAGTACGACACGCAAAACGTAAGCGACCGCTTCAGGAAGCGCGAGTTCGTACTCGAGCTGGTGGAAGAGGTCAATGGTAATCCCTATACGAACTACGCCAAAATGCAGCTGGTCCAGAATAAATGCGATATCCTGGATCGCTTCAACGTAGGCGATATCCTCCGCGTGAACTTCAACATCAAGGGCAACCGCTACGAGAAGGAAGGCCGTACCTCCTACTTCAGCAACCTGGACGCATGGCGCCTGGAAAAGGCCGATGCGGCGAACATGAACAACAACGGCAACGGAAATGCCGGCAACTACAATAACGGCAACGGCGGTTATAACAACAATGGCGGCGGCAACTGGGGGAACGGACAAGGCGGTAACGGGGGCTGGAACAACAACGGCGGGAATGCCGGCTACCAGAACAACGGAGGCAATAACTCCTACCAGAGCGCTCCCGCTTCCAACACTGCAGACGATCTCCCGTTCTAATCCAACCGCTTATACCAATCGGACCTCGAGACCGGAACGTACCTGAAGAATACGTGTCGACCCGGTACCGTACTCCGGAGGAAATGAATTCCTGAGCTCTCTTACCAGGCGATATCACGAATATTCCTTGCGAGGTACGGCATTGAAGGCACACAGTCTGTGGCATCCCGCCCGCTGTGTGCCTTTATTTTTGTCCTTCCATCAGACCCATCTCATGAAACGTATCCCCAATATCCTGTTGCTGCTCCTGTCGGCCGTCCTGCTCGCCTCCTGCGGTAATACGCCGGAGCACGCGGCTTACCTGCCGAAAGACGCGCAGGCAGTGATCGCCGTCAATACCGGCGCGATGCAGAAAAAGCTTGCCTGGAGCTATATCACCGGCAGCGACCTGCTGAAAGACCTGCGCGAATCCGGTACGAACGATGTGCTTCCCGCCGCCCTGGGCGATATCCAGAATTCGGGGCTGGACTTTTCCAGTATCCTGTATTTCTATACCAAAGCCGATACCCGCTTCGAGGGCGGCACCCGGGTGAATGCCGTCCTGCCGGTGGCCGACGCGGCTAAGGTCGGAGAGTACATCCGCCGGCATATGGCCGGAGCCCGCATCAGCGAGCGGGCCGGGCGCCAGGTTGCCGTATCGGATAAGGCCTGCATCGGCTGGAGCGACAAAGTGCTGATCGTCAGCAATATCGCTGTGCGGAAGGAAAACGTCGAAATGGGTTCCCGGGTCGATACGCTCGGGGGCGCGGCGATCCCGGTTGACCCGTACACCTATACCCGGGAAACCCCGGACACCGCCCTGACCCTGGCCGAGCTGGACTCCGCCTTCAGGAAGCCTTCGGAAAGCCTGCTGGCGGATAAGCGCTTCAAGCAGCTGGAGGCCGAAGGGCACGACCTGGCATTCTGGGCCTCCTACGACCAACTGATGAGCGGCCTGCGCGGACAGCAGGGGATGGGCATGCTCGGCATGATGAGCGGATCTTTCTGGGAAAACAGCGCCGTGGCGGCCGGCATCGACTTCCGCGACGGCGAGATCGCTGCCGCCGGCAAGTATTATGTATCAGACAGTCTCCGGGGCATTGCCCGGGAGTTCGCCAAGGAGAATATCGACCAGGACATGCTGCGGCGGCTGCCGGCCCAGGGGCTCAATTTCGCCATGGGCTACCATCTGAACACCGTGGCGCTGAAGATGATGCTCGACAAGATGGGCCTGAGCGGAATGGTCAATATGGTCCTGAGTGAGAAAGGATTGAACGTCGACGATATCCTGGGCGCCTTCACCGGGGATCTGGTGCTGGCGGTCAACAACTTCCGCGTCGAGTCGAAAATGCAGGACGTGGATTCGGTGATGCGGGAGCAATATGGCATTACGCCCTACGAAGTGAAGAAGCCTGCCGCGGATCTCGTTTTCGCCATGAAGGTGAAGGATGACGCCCGGATGCAGAAGCTGATGGGCTTCGTGTCCCAGACCGGCGCGCTGGCCGCTGCAGGCCCCAATACCTGGACCCTGGCCGGCTCCTCGGACGGCAGCGTGCTGATCCGGCAGAACGACTATCTCGTCGTCGGCTCGACCCCAACCGCGGCTTCCGCCTTCCTCGGGGGCGGCGGAGCCATGCCCGAAGCCGTAAAGAAG